>NZ_LSGP01000012.1 GCF_001611555.1 Anaerosporomusa subterranea | reverse complement strand
GGATAGGTAGTCGCAGGTTTAGAAAAGCACTCGCTGGAAAGCGAGTGCTTTTTGTTTAGAGTAGAATTTATAAATTTTTTGAGGCAGAAAAGCTAGATAAGACAAGGAACGATAATGATTGGCCGCAAAAACGCGAAAGGCGTTACGCCGCCTGCGCAAAGGGAACGCACTAAAAATATTATTATGCACATCGTTCTCCTGCGAAACCCTTCGCGTAGGCGCTTTGCGCCCTTTGCGTTTTCGCGGCTAAAAAAACGTTCTTTCCTTTCTCAAGGACCGTGCGCGGTTTTTCTTTTGCTTGATTTTAGTGCTGGTTACAATTAGCGCAAGCGTTACAGCCGTGATGCGAATTGCCCTTAAACCAAATCTAGTTGTTGCTAAGCCCTCGGATTCTGGAGCAACCACTTCCCGCTATTGTCGATGGTATCATTCAGTACTTGCAGAATCATGGTTATCATGAACTTTCCTTCATGGAAAGTTCATGGGTTGGCGACAATACTAAGCGAGCCGTCAAAGTCTGCGGCTATGAGATTAGGTACATAAAATGGGGCTTGCCAGTATTCTGAGTGACAGCATATAATGAGCGAGTAAACTGTAATCATCATCTTAAGGAGTGAGTAAGCTGCCAATTCATCTTTTTGATCTTTATTCGTTTATTAGTGTTGTGATACTTATGATAATTACTCCTGGAGCCAATCAGCTGTTGGTTTTGCAGACAGGAATCACTATCGGCCATAAAGCAGCCATATACAATGTGATCGGCGTTACCAGCTCGATGTTTATTCACGCGGTCATATCCGGTTTGGGTATATCTCTGATTATTATGCAATCGCCAGCATTATATAATGGTATTAAGCTTCTCGGGGCGGGATACATCGTTTACTTGGGAGCAAATAGCCTGGTGAACGCTTATCGTTTACATGAGAGAAAAATGGTCACTAGTAACGGCGTTGCTAATGCTACTGAGCCAGTTTGCGAAAGCTCAAGCAAATCTCTCACCAAAGGCTTCACTACCAATGTGCTAAATATCCAAACTTCCTTCGTCTTTCTGTCCATCTTTCCGCAGTATATGAATCAACATAACAGCGTTTGGGCTCAATCACTGTTTCTCACTTTGGTCTTTATCCTACTTTTACTACTATGGTATTCTGTATTGATTGCACTGATTTCCAAAGCCCGCCTCTATTTATTGAAGCCAGAAATTCAGAAATGGATAAAAGCAATAACCGGTTCACTACTGGTCGGGTTTGGTATGAGAATGCTATTTCGACATTGATCAACATACGTAGTTACCATTAGCAGTTATCCGATGACCAAGCTGCTCTAAGACTCCCGCTTCTAAAGCGGGAGCCCCTAAAGGGAGCCTTCGGCTTAACGAAATCATAGATTTCGAGCCTCAGTCTAAGAGCGGCTAAGTCCTGGATAAGTGCGACTAGGATTCAGCTGGAGTTAAAACTCCAGCTGAATCAAGTCTGCTTTATCGCTTTCTCTTGGTCACCGTAGCCTGCCGACTATTTCGGCGGGCTTTTATATTTTAAGATAAATCACCCCTCAGGGGTGATTCGCAAGTATTTGAACAATCCACAGATAAGCAGCTGCTGCCTGATAGCAGGCGGTGGCTACTTATTTGTGTAAATCGGCTATTTTGCGAATTTGGCAGGAAATGCACAATTTTAGCTGATAGTTCTGCGCAATCGGGATATGTGCGATATTTCACCACTTTACTATTGCTTCTTCTGTGCCTAGTATAGAGACTATAGGAAACCGAGTAAACTAAAATAGTTTCCTTGGCATCTACCAGAGAAAAGAGGCATAGAATAGGATGAAGAACCGAATTATTCAAGTTGCCGCGCAAGCCATGAATGAACGGGGAACAAAATTCACTGTTGATACGGTTGCGCAACGCTTAGGCATTTCCAAAAAGACCTTGTATCAGTATGTCTCATCCAAAGAAGAATTGATTCACCTGATCGTTGATGTCGCGTTAGGGGATGTACACAGCCAACAAACTGAAATTCTCCATAGTAATAAGACGTTGGTGGAAAAGCTAACGTCTGTTTTAACGTCGCAGCCTCATATTTTCGGGCCCATTAATGATTGGATCTTTGACGATATCAAGAACTCCTGCCCGGCGGCCTGGGATGACATTGAAGAATTTCGCCGCAGTCGTGCGCAAGTGGTCATTGATCTATTGGAGGAGGGGAAGGCGTCTGGTGAAATCCGATCAATTAATAGCCCGATTGCTGCCCAAGCCTTGCACGGAGCGCTCAGAGAAATGTTCGACTATGGCTTTTTGACAAGCGCCAACCTAACTTTCAAGGATGCCATGTCTGGCTGTGTCGATTTGTTGATCCACGGTATGTTGAAGAGTGGAGGTGAGAATCTTGAGTAAAGAAGTACTGATAGCGAAGACAAAATCAGCGGCAGGTAATTTGGATCGCAAACTATGGATAGGCGGAATTCTTGTTTTGATTCTATTACTTAGTTTTGCGCTATTCAAGATGATAAATAAGCCGCAGAATCAGACGGCCCACACTCCATTAGTGCGGACTGAACGGGTGGCTTTTGCTGCTGATGCGCTATCTTTTACGTATTCGGGTGAAGTTCACGCGCGCTACGAAACCATTCTAGCCTTTCAAATCGGGGGCAAGATTATTCAGCGCAATGTTGAACTAGGCAGCGCGGTTCGCGCCGGCGATGTCTTGTTTGCCATTGACCCGAAAGATATCCGCGAGGGAGTAAACAGCGCCGGCGCCACGGTGGCCGCCGCCCGCTCTCAACTGCGACTAGCAGAAGTTAACTTGGAACGCTATCGCAAACTTTATGAAAGTGGTGCCGTCAGCCAAGCGGAAGTTGACCGTGCTCAGACGACTTATGAAACGACTGAGGCCAGCTTAAACCAGGCACTGGCAGGTTATAGCACAGTGGGTAATCAACTGGACTACAGTCGTCTAGTCGCCAATGCGAACGGGGTGGTGGCTGAGGTGAGCGCCGAAGTCGGGCAAGTCGTTGCCGCCGGGCAGAAAGTGATTACCTTGGTGCAAGATGGTGAAATGGAAATTGAAATCAATGTGCCGGAGAATCGCTTAGACGAATTGCAAAAGGCGCAAGATCTCACAGTCAACTTTTGGGCGCTTAAAGATGTGACCGTTAAAGGCAAAGTACGGGAAATCGCGCCGATGGCGGACAAAGCTGCGCGTACTTATAAGGTACGCATTAGTTTGGCAGAGGCGGCGCCGCAGGTCAAACTGGGTATGACCGCTAAGGTCGCAGTGGCACCAAAGAACGGAAAAGTATTAGCCTACATCCCGCTTTCAGCCATCTACCACAGTGGAGACACGCCATCCGTATGGGTGGTGAAAGATCATGCGGTAACATTAGTTCCAGTTCGCGTCGGGCGGTTTGCCGATAATAAAGTAGAAATCCAGGAAGGGCTTGAAAATGGCGCGGTAGTTGTCACTGCCGGGGTTCACAAGCTGCAGGAAGGTGAAAAGGTTCGAATCGCAGGTGAAGGTCAATGAAGAAGTTTAACCTCGCTGAATGGTCGCTTCAGCACAAGCAACTGGTATACTTTTTCGTCGCAATCATCTTCATTTGGGGCGGTGTTTCCTATTTTAATTTAGGGCGGGCCGAAGATCCGGAATTCGTGATTCGGCAGATGGTGGTCTCTGTCTATTGGCCAGGTGCTTCCGCTCGTCAAGTGGAGGAGCAAATTACTGATAAGATCGAGAAAAAACTGCAAAATACGCCAGGACTCGATTTTATCAAAAGCTACTCACGGCCAGGCCAAGCGGTTGTTTTCGTCCAGTTAGGACCTAAACTGCCGGTGTCACAGGTACGTCCGACTTGGCTGGAAGTCCGCAACATGGTTGGCGATATTCAACATACGCTGCCGCCGGAAGCTGTCGGCCCCTTCTTTAATGATCGATTTGACGATGTATTCGGCTCTGTGTACGCGATTACGTCTGACGGCTTTAGTTATGAGGAAATGCGAGAGTGGGCGCAGCGCATCAGGCAGGTTCTGTTTGATGTGGACAACGTAAAAAAAGTGGACTTGCTCGGAGTGCAGACCGAAAAAATCTATATCGAAATTGAAAACAGTAAATTGGCGCAGTTGGGCATCAGCCCAAATCTGATTGCTGCTACCATTAAAGCCCAAAACACGATGATGCCGGCCGGCATGATTGACACCCAAACCGATAATGTATATCTGCGGATCACCGGGATGTTTGATGATGTTGACAGTGTGCGCAATTTGCCGATACGCACCAGTGACCGCACCTTCCGCTTGGGCGATATTGCTAAGGTTGAACGTGGTTATGCAGACCCCATGGAACCGAAGATGTATTTTAACGGTCAACCGGCTGTCGGTATTATCTTATCCATGGAGAAGGGCGGCAATATCCTGAATCTAGGAAAGGATCTTGATGATACACTTCATAAGATCCAAAATGAAATGCCGAAGGGACTCGAGATTCATCAGGTTTTCGATCAACCGACTGTCGTAAAAAATTCGATTAACGAATTCATCAAGACGCTAATTGAAGCAATTGTTATCGTGCTGATTGTTTGCTTCATCAGTCTCGGTTTTCGTTCCGGTATGGTGGTTGCTCTTTGTATCCCCTTAATTATGGCAGGCACTTTCCTCACCATGAAATTAACCGGCATTGACCTGCACAAGGTGTCTCTGGGCGCTTTGATTATCGCCCTCACACTGTTAGTCGACGATGCCATTATTGTCATCGAGATGATGGAAGTCAAGCTGGAGGAAGGCTGGGAGCGGACTAAGGCTGCCAGCTACGCATTTTCAGTGACCGCTTTTCCGATTCTTACCGGCACTTTGATTACCTGCGCCGGCTTTATGCCTGTGGCGTTTTCCAATGGTTTGGCTTCCGAATTTGTCGTCACCTTGTTCTGGGTTGTGACCATTGCTCTGGTTCTTTCCTGGATCGCAGCAGGTACCGTCACACCGATATTAGGTTATCATTTAACCAAAGCCAAGGCGAAAAAAGAAGGGAAGAATGGGCCTTACGATGCACCGTTTTATCGCCTGTTCCGTCAAACTCTCGTCTGGTGCTTGAATCGTCGTTATTTGGTAATCGGTCTGACTACCTTAGCGTTTGTCGGTTCAGTATTTCTCACGAAGTTTATTAAAAGTGATTTTTTCCCGACCTCAGTTAGACCGGAGATTATCGTCGAATTAAACCTGCCTGAAGGATCGTCGATACAAGCGACAGAACGGGAAATGCTTAAATTTACCGAGGCCATTAAAAATGAGCCCGGCATAGCCAATTACTCCAGCTATGTAGGGCAAGGCGCGCCGCGGTTTGTGCTGACGGCTGAGCCGATCATGCCGCGGGACAATTATGCGCAAGTTGTCGTTGTGGCCAAGGATTTAGAGTCGCGTAACCGTGTGTACAACAAAATTCAAGACGTGTTGGCTAATCAGCTTGAGAGTGTCAATGGTCATGCCAAATTTCTGCCCTTGGGACCGGCTTACGCCTATCCGGTGATGTTTCGAGTTTCTGGCTATGATCATGACAAAGTGCGCGAGATAGCCGAACAGATCCGAACCGAAATGAAGAAAAACCCGCAGGTTGGCGCTGTGAGTTTCGACTGGCATGGCAAGAACAAAGTCATGCGTCTCGAAGTTGATTCCGAGAAAGCCCGCGCCTTAGGCGTGGATCGGCAAACATTGGCTGGCCTTCTGCAAGCGCAAATTTCGGGCTTAACGCTGAGTGAGTACCGTGAAGGCGATAAAACAGTTCCGCTAGTACTCAGGCTGAAACAAGAAGATCGCAAAGACTTGACGAACATTAAAGATATTGCCATTCAAATCAATGGCAAAGCCGTGCCGCTTGATCAGATCGCCAAGATCAGCTATGAAGGCGAAGAAGGCATGATCTGGCGGCGGGATTTGCGTCCGACCATTACCGTGCAAGCGGAAATCGCGCCCGGGGTTACGGGCAATGATGTGACCAAGGCGATCAGCCGTGACTTAAAGCCGCTACAGAATCAACTGCCGTTTGGCTACAGCATACAGGTCGGCGGTCAATTAGAGGATAGTCAAAAAACAATCGGCTACCTCCTGGAGCCGATTCCGATGATGGCGGTAATCATTATGGTTCTGCTAATGTTCCAACTGCAAAGCATCGCTCAGATGCTCCTCGTTATGCTGACAGCGCCGATGGGGTTTATTGGGGTCAGCATCGCCTTACTGCTGACGAACAGTCCGATGAATTTTGTCGCCCAACTCGGTGTGCTGTCGCTTTGCGGGATGATCATTCGCAACTCAGTGGTGCTGATTGACCAAATTAATCAGCATATCGCCCAGGGCGAGGCCCCGTGGGATGCGATCATCGATTCCGCCATACTGCGCTGCCGGCCAATCATGCTGACAGCCGCTGCCGCCATTCTCGGCATGGTGCCGTTAATCTTCACCGACTTTTGGGGCCCGATGGCCATTTCCATCGCCGGCGGACTATTAGGCGCTACGGCTTTGACATTGCTGGTCTTACCTGCGATGTATGCCGCCTGGTTCAAGGTGTGTGAAAAGTAATCCGTCTCTCTACGGTACCTTTAGACTTCAGAGCAATTTGCTTTGAAGTCTTTTTTTGTCAGACTGGAGTATACTAAGATCATATTTGGACTGTTGCCCGTCGAATAGGAGGTTACCATGAAGCTTTTGCTGCGTTGTCCGCAATGCGCGCCAAATGCTGCATCTCAATATGTAGAGATGAACTATGAGGGAGTTTATGAGCTCGATTGTCAAAATGGACATCGTGTCTTAGTCACCCTGCCACTGCAAAAATTCGAAATCTTATTCCAGATGGGGTCTTTAGCGTTTTTAGATGGATATCCTCGTGAAGCGGCACTCGATTTTGCGGCAGCGCTAGAACGTTTTTTTGAATTTGCGATTATGGTCATGCTTAGTCAGCAACGTGTGCCAAAATCGCATATTAAAGCGACGTGGAAGCAACTTTCGCACCAGTCAGAACGACAGATCGGCGCGTTTTACATGTTGTATCTCCAATCGTTCGCGCAACAGCCACCGACTGTCGACAACAAATGGGTTTCATTCCGAAATAGCGTCACACACCGGGGCGAGATCCCGACTGTTGAAAAAACGGAGGCCTATGCGTCTTATCTTTGGCAATACATGATTAACTTACTGGCTCAGTTGAAAACGCGGCAAGCCGACGGCCTACGCCGCTATGTATTGTCACAGGATGTGACGGCAAATAACGGGGTTACGGTGACGACGGCCGCTATTCCAACGATGATTAGCGTCTTGCATGAAAACGTGACCGATTCATTTGCTGATTCGCTAGCTGTTCTGCGTCAACTCATTGAGCAAGGGGTATTTCGCAAGTAGTGATCAGTGTTTTTTAGGGACGGGCGCTGAAATAGTTTATAGCAGCGGGGCAGGTTTTTCTTCCTGTGTAAAGAATAGGAAAACACATAAGAGCTAACACAGGAGGGATTGAGAATGCGGTATACAACCTTAGGAAAAACGCCACTCAAGGTGTCCGCACTCGGTTTAGGGTGTTGGGCATTTGCCGGTGGAACTGTTTGGGGAAACCAGGAGGAAAAAGACTCGATCAACACCATCCGTACGGCAATTGACGTCGGTATCACCTTTTTTGATACTGCGGAAAAGTATGGCGACGGTCGCTCTGAAGAGGTATTGGGCCAAGGCTTGAAAGGGTGCCGTCATCAAGTGGTGGTGGCCTCTAAAGTGTATAGTGACAACTTAACGCGAGAGAATGTCATTAAATCCTGTGAACAAAGTCTAAAGCGGCTAAACACCGATTACCTGGATCTGTATCAAATCCATTGGCCTAGCCGCTCAATTCCATTGGAGGAAACCATGGCGGCTTTCGACCAACTCGTACAGCAAGGCAAGGTGAGGACAGTAGGGGTTTGCAATTTTGGCGTGCAGGATATGGAGAGCGTTCTGAAGTTGAGCAATGTCGTCAGCGACCAACTGCCTTATAGCTTGTTGTGGCGGGCCATTGAACAGGAGATTTTGCCTAAGTGCAAAGAGAACAGGGTTGGCGTGATTGCCTACAGCCCCCTGTGCCAGGGGTTGTTGACCGGCAAATACCAATCAGTAGAGCAAGTGCCTCCAGGACTAACAGGCACTCGCTTCTATTCACATCAACGGTCGAACGCTCGCCATGGAGAAGCCGGGATGGAAGCTGAGACCTTTACAGCTGTGGCAAGAATACGGGAAATCTGCGCCAGTATTGGTGAATCGACGGGCAATGTGGCAATATCCTGGGTGCTCAACCAACCAGGTATTAGTTCCGTGCTAGTTGGCGCCAGGACGCCGCAACAACTGCAGGAAAATATAAAAGCGACCTACGTTGAGCTATCTAACGAGACTATGAAGTCATTGGTAGTTGCGACCGAAGATTTGAAAGCTAAGGTTGGAGATAACCCAGATATGTGGGAAGGCAAGGAAAAGTCGAGGTATCGCTAAGAAAAGGGCTGAATCCCCAAAACGGATTCAGCCCTTTTTATCGATCAGACCAGCTCTATTAAATGGGGCAGCCTTGTGCAAGAACTGCGGGCCGCCGAAACTGTCCGATTCTGTGTAGTCGGTGGCTCAGACCCGGTTATCCATAGATCGCAACCGCAGTTTTCTTAAGCGCCGATGCGTAAGATGTAGAAGAAGAGCCAGCAAAGAATTGAGCCGACGACAGCCATGGACAGAGCCCATACCAGCAAATTGCGGAACAGTTTGACTTTGTTGTCTTCAGCTGGCGCATTGGCTAAGAAGATAGCACCGCTTGTCGACAATGGGCTGCTATCTACGATGAAGCCGCAGCTAACAATGGAATTTAAGAGCGGAATTAAGTCTGCAGGCGGTGCGCCGGTTTTCTGTATCAAGAGTGGCGCCAACGGCAGGAAGGCGGGCAATACGACACCGGTGGTGCTCGCGTAGGCTGAGACGACGCCTGAGAGTGTACCAGCTACGATATTAACTGTGGCCGGAGTTGACACCTTGGCCATGATACTAGCGAAAAGGTCCATACCGCCAACCTTGCTCATCATCTGAATCAGTACTGTGACACCGGTGACCATGAGGATGGCGCCCCAAGGCATAGCTTTAATCGCTTTGTCTTCTTCCACTACCCGCAGCAAGGCGAGTGTACTGGCAATGGCAAAGGCACCTAAACCGATATCCATTTTGAAGCCACAGGCACCAATGATGAAGATAATGATGCCTGCTAGAGTCAATTTTTGATCACGGTTAAACGGTTCAATCGTCATGCTAGCTAGGAGTTGCTGTTGGGCGAGATTGCCGTTTTCCTTCCACAGCTTCATACCGCCGCACAGGAAGTATGCAATCAAACCGGCAGCGAAGTGAATAAGAGTGGTATTTAGCCACATGGAAATACTAAGATCGCCGACACCCATCTTTCCAACAATTCCGGCAGCGATGATGCCGCCAGGAACGATCGGAGACATCGTCCCCGCGTTGGTACCGTTGATAACCATGACAGCCATCAGCAGGCGGCTGATGCGCATTTCGCCTGCCAGCACCATAACAGTTGGTGCCATCAGCGCGGCGGTTGTTGTCCCGCCTGCACCTATCGACGACACGATAGTCGCAATGAAAAACAGGACGATCGGTATCATGCCAACTCGACCTTTGGCTAACTTCATTACGTGTTTTGTTACTTTGGTCAAGGTGCCATTCACCTGTGCAATGGCGAACAAAAAGGTAGTGCCTGCCAACATGATCAACAGACTGGTGGGATAGCCTTTTAGAATATCGGCAACAGACATGCCGCCGATATAGTGGCCGACAATCAGAGATAAGCCGAGAGCTAATGCTCCGATATTTAACGTAGAGACGCAACTAATGATGATCGCAATAGCCAAGGCAATCAAGGAAATAACAGGTAATGACATTCTGACATCTCCTCCACACATTTAGATACAGAATTTTTATGCCAATTACTTCTGCAGAAAGAGCTGGTCTTGTTGTTGTCTGAGATCCCAAAGCACTGAATCTTCTGGGCGCTTGATCATGTCGAAAGTGATCATGGTACCAGCAGAAACATCGCACAATAATTCGTTGCCATTAGCCATATGAGCAGGAACAGGGGATTTGCCACTGATTGCGTTGGCGGGGACAATAGCGGATTTTAGGTTTTGGTCGTGGTCGGTACCTAGCTTATAACCTGCTTTTAGATCACAGGCGGCAGTGCGGACTAAGTCATAGCGGGGAAGGTATTCGCTGCTGCCTGTGGTTATCCCAACCATGCCGGCGCAGAGAATAGAGGTCGAGGTCTCGACACCGCAGAGATGATGCGGGCGATGGACCAAGGCGGCAGTGCCTTTGCTATTTGATAGGCAACCCTTGGTAGTCAGGATCATTTGCGAATATTCGTTCGGTGAGGCGACAACCATAAATTCGCCGCCACCCAGACCAGACTCGAAGGTATCACGGAACACAGTGACGACTTCGATTGCGCCAGTTTTCCTCAGGAAACCGCCGTCTTCCTTTGTGCACAGCACTTTTGGTACCTCTGTAATGCGTACGATTGCCTCATGGGTTGCGGGGACATCGGGAGCCAGACCGGTAGAATTGCACATGATCGTCAACTCACACAGGTCAAAGCCGCCAGCCATCGGCAGTTCGGCAAGTAGTGCTTTGCGTCGTTCCATATATTCGGCTTCTTTGCCGACCGGTAGTTCGTCAAATAAGTCGAGATCCTCGTCTTTGAGTTGGACAACCTTGGTCTCGTGAATAGTAATACCGTCAGCTTCGCAAGTTACCGTTTTTTTCTTTCTATCGAGAACAAATTCGGCGTCGCGGGCTTTGCCGCCGCAGATCACATTCAGCCCCAGCGTCTGGGCCCAATAAAACATGCCAATGAGCAGACCATGCTGGTCGCCATCAACCGGAGTATATACTAAACCAGATTTTTCTGCCAAATGCTGTAGGATAGGTCCAACGGCTGAGTCAGCCTCCTTGTTGATCATGGCAATGTGTTTGCCGTGCTGAATAGCAGCCAAAGCGTGGCGCACGCCAGCTTCGGGAATACCAGTGGCTTCGCCGATGACATCGATAGGCAGTTCCATTACGATCATCGGATCGGCAACAATAACATATTTCCCCTGTTCCAGAGCGGCTTTTGCGGTTGATACACTGTCGCAAACGACGACCATGTCGTCAGTGATTCCAGCTTTACCGTAGGCATCGCGGGCTCTGCTAACATTTTGATCGCAAACGACAGGGACTTTCAATAGCGGGTTGTGCATTGATTGAGTGATGACCGCTGTGCCGAAGTGGCCGGAGCCAATAATGGCTGCGGTTACATGGCCCTTTTTACTGAATCGGCTGTACAAGTGTTGATAAATCATGGTTTTTCCCCTCCATAAGTGTTTGTTTTCCGGAGTCATTTCAAGGCTCCGGTATCACTCGCCAATAAATAGTGCAAAAATTGTGCCAACTATTGATGAGCATATTTTCGCTTTAGTGTCATGACGAGTTATCTATACGCTCAATGAGGGCATTGGCAGGATTAAACACAGGAAGACTGTGAGTGAAGCACAACAGTCTTATCGAAAAATCTTTAGTTAGGGCTTTAGGCGATGTAAATACTTTACTTGAATTTCTCCATTTCATTGCAAAAGATTGCAGAGACATGCGAAATGCAATGTTTCTGCAATCTTTTGCAATGCGTGGCAGCGTGTCATTCCTCGATTCTGTGCTTTTTCATCTTGCGCCACAAAGTTGTCGTATGTATGCCTAATAGTTTTGCGGTGAGGGTTTTGTTACTATTTGTCTGACGTAATGCGTTGCGGATAGCAGAGATCTCTGCTTGCTTAATGTCGACGAGAGACGGGAAAATCGGGACCGCCGCGTTAATACTGACAGTCTCGGAAGGAAAATATTCATCAAAGTCCATTACTTTGCGGACGACGCCGGGTTCGATCCAACTTTCGTTCGCTAAGAGGGCAAGACGATCACACACGTTTTTCAACTCTCTGATATTGCCAGGCCAGGGATATGTGCCAAGAATTGCAAGAACATCAGGGTGCAGTCTGTACGTCGGTTTATCAAACTTACGACTGTGATTCTGTAGGAACCAGGTAACAAGCATGGCGATGTCTTCCTGCCGTTTCCTTAGCGGTGGAATATACAGCCGTAGTACATCCAATCTGTACAGCAGATCTTGCCGAAAATGCCCATCTGCAACCAGTTGCTTCAGGTTCTTATTGGTGGCGGCAAGGATACGGACATCAACAGGGATGATCTTGCTTCCGCCAAGCGGCATGACCTCTTTTTCCTGCAAGACACGTAGGAGTCGTCCTTGCAGCCGGATTGGCAATTCGGAAACCTCATCTAAAAATAAAGTGCCGCCATGTGCCAACTCAAAGTAGCCTTGTTTGCCGCCTTTGATCGCTCCTGTGAAAGCCCCTTCGGAATAGCCAAATAGTTCGCTTTCTAACAGTTGTTCTGGAATTGCGGCACAGTTAACAGCAACGAAAGGATTATGTCGGCGATTGCTCAAATTGTGAATACTTTGTGCGAATAACTCTTTACCTGTTCCCGTTTCGCCGGTGATTAAAATGTTGTAGTCTACTTTGCTATATTGTTGAGCAAAATGCGTGGTTTCTTTAATGAGTACACTCTGACCGATGATATCGCTGAATTGGTATTTGGCAGTTAATCCTTTGGCATGGGTTTTTTTGCGGATATGCCCCTCCATCTCCTGGACCTTGGTGATGTTTTGAAAGGTCGCGATTGCGCCAGCGGTTTGCTGTCCGAGCCGGATCGGCACTAAGTTGCAGATGACTTTGGCGTCATTGATGGAAAGGAGAATACCTAACTCGCTTTTGCCACTGGTAAGAACCTTGGTGAAAGGGATGACAGGTAGAATAACATCAATCGGGTTGCCAATTGAATGCTCGCCGTGAATGTTGGTGATGTCTTGCGCACAGCGATTGAATGAGGTGATGCGTCCTATGTTGTCGACTGCGATGATGCCTTCATAGGAGTAATCCATGATGGTTTTAAAACGCTCGGCCCGCTCTCTCTCTGAACGCGTAATCAGCACTGTACGAATCGCTTCATCGAGAACTTGACGTATCGCTTCTTTTCCTAATTCAACCAGCGCAGTCGGAACACCAAGCGCTCGGGCCTGCTGGTAGACCTGTAAACCACCGATAACAGCTTCCGCGCCTGATCTGATTGCGGTATTGACAGCCTGTTCGACTGCCGAATTATCATCAAATATAAGGCTATCCAATTCGACTCCAAGTATTTCCTTAATGCTCTGCACACCGTAGACCATATTGGCCGACCCGATGCAGGCGATTTTTTTTGTGTCAAATTGTTTTGTACACAGATTGACGGCTTTCATAATGTCGTAGCCCGTTACGGGAATTTCAATCAAAGGGATTTGCATTCCATACGTTTTCAATAGCATGGCAGTTAGACCTCTAGCGATCACCACGTCGCCGCCAAACTTCATAGACTTCAGTTGTTTTGGGTCAACTAAGTAGAGGTTTTTCTTCAGAAGATGACGGTCGGGGTGTGTTGAAAAAACAAGGTTGATTGTATCTTCCAATTCTTTGTAGGGGGCGATAAAGTTAATTTCAACACCCGTTGGGCTGTCTGATCGTGTTTCCATTATAAATCCCGCCTTTGCCAGTACATACAATATTTGTAATTCTGTAACGTTGCATAGAATCCTTTCTATACAAGTCGCCGATTCAAAGGAATAAGGCTATTCCGTACAGAACAATTTAATAATTAAATTCAAGGGGGCTGTATTTATGCAACAATTTGATCAAGTTTCTGTAATCAAGAAAGCTAATATTTATTTTGACGGAAAAGTAACTAGCCGTACAGTGCTGTTTGCTGACGGTACGAAGAAGACACTGGGGATAATGTTGCCAGGCGAATACGAGTTTGGCACTGCTGCTGCTGAGCTTATGGAGATGTTGGCAGGTGAGATGGATGTACTACTGCCAGGAGAGATAGGCTGGCGCACTGTCAAAGCCGGTGATAGCTTCCAAGTCTCGGCGAATTCGCGCTTTAAGCTGAAGGTCAATACGGTGGTTGATTACTGTTGTTCATACGCAATCTAGGATTGAGTATGTTAAAGTCGTAACAATAGACTGTCTTTTCAGAAAATTTATTGAGGTCTGTAGCTCCTTGTGTTATCATGGAGTTAAGTTCTTGAAAGGGGAGATTGTTAGAGAGGATCTTTATCATGTTCTGCAGGTTCTTTTCCTTACGCCGCTGTCAATCGAAACGGATAGATGGCGCCGCGTAAACTGTTTAAGCTTATCTAGAATTCGCCGAGCATCAGTTCGGTGATGGGATGAGCTGGGTTTACTCGTAGAAAAGAAAGGTGATTAGAAAATGAGACATGCAGTTGCGACTACATCGACACGCGATGTGCTGTTAGGGCAAGTGTTTGAAGAGTGCTGTTTGAGAAAGTCAAATCAAGTGGCAGCTACGCCTGCACCAGTTTCGATGAAACTGATGACGAAGTTGCGTATCGATCGTTTGCTAGAAGAACTGGAAATGGAGTACGATAGCAAAATCTAACGGATAATAAGACCTGGTATAGGGAATCAAATACAGCCTGTTGATCCTGACCTAAGAGGGCGAAATCTTATAGGCTGTGCGAAGGACAAAAAAAGAAGTTGCCGCGATGAACGGCAGCTTCTTTTCATTTGGGTTTCTGTGCTTTTAAGTTAGTTTTTTTAGCCGCTTGCTTGGCTACAAAAAATTGTGTACTTTTAGCGGCAGCCTGAAGATTTTTGTAACTGCTTTTTGGTGTTATTTTACCCATAATTTGACCTCCGTGGCTGATGTATTGCGATGATAAATCATATAAGTATACAACGGATAGAAGAAGGAAGCTAGTCCTATTTAGGATTCCACATTTTTGTTTAAACAATTTACATAGTTGTGTGGAAAGCGTTGGTACAGCAACAAGTAGTGATAATTTTGCAGGAAACTGACTGTGTATTACGAACTATTACTAAAGGGGTGATACATATGGAACAATCGTACTGCTTTATCGTTAGCGAGGATGCGCTACTAGTTACGAGCCAGAATGACAAGTTAGGCATCCCCTGTCAGGCCGACTTGAAACGTATAGAAATTGCGTTGCATGAACCGCTCCGGATTGGCCGCCTTTACGACATTGACTGTATTGCAGCAAGGCCGCGAACCGAAGAACTGTTGTTAGAATTGCCATTAGGTTTCGCATTGATCAAGTTGCGACAACTGTTTGGACTTATCGATGACGAAAGTTACCATTTTGCCTTACGTGCCGCTCATATTCTTGGCTGGAGAAAAAATAACCGCTTCTGTGGCCGCTGCGGCAGTGAGATGGCTAACGTTACGAAAGAAGTGGCAGTTCAATGCTCAGGCTGCGGTCACATTGTCTATCCACGCATTTCACCGGCGATTATCGTGGCAGTAACCAGAGGTAATGAAATTCTGCTGGCTCGATCAAGTAGATTTCCGCTTGGCCGTTTCAGTGTGATTGCTGGCTTTCTTGAACCTGGTGAAACGTTGGAAGAATGCGTACGCAGAGAAGTAAAAGAAGAAGTCGGAATCGAAGTTGATAGAATACGTTATTTTGGTAACCAGCCATGGCCATTTCCTGACTCTCAAATGATCGGCTTTACAGCAAAGTATGCTGGTGGGAAAATAACGATCGACAATCACGAGATCGTAGCGGCAAATTGGTTTAGAACTGACAATCTGCCTGATATTCCCCCGAAGGACAGCATAGCCAGACGGCTAATTGATGACTTTGTGCAGGGAAATACCTCAAATACGACAACTAACTTTGGAGGAATTTGATGCTTTTTTATTGGCCGATTGTACTAACAGTGGTTTCTAATGTCTGCTATCATATATTTTTAAAGCTTACTCCCGCTAACGCGAATCCCTTGCTTTCGCTTTCTGCCGCCTATGCGACAGCCATGGTAGCGACTTTAGCAATGTACCCTTTTTATGCTAATGGCAACGGGATCAGGCAGGGCTTTGGCGAATTGAACTGGACGAGTTATGCGTTGGGGCTTGCCATCGTTGGTCTTGAAGTAGGGTTTTTGCTCGCTTATCGTTTAGGTTGGCAAATTAGTCTGGTAGGTATGATTTCGAACAGCGCGGTTGCGCTGCTGCTGATTCCTATCGGCCTGTTTTTCTTTCAGGATTCGCTAACTCCTACGAATATGCTGGGTGTAGTATTCTGTTTTATCGGGCTACTGCTAGTCAATTGGAAAGCGTAAGTGGCTTGCCTTGGATGCTGGGGTTACAGCAAATGTTTGCGGAGGGGATTAGAATGAACTATAACGACGTTAGTGAGCTTATCCAACAGTTTATCTTAACAAGTCCATTAAATACGGTAAACGAGCTAGGCGAGCTGCAGATTTACGAAGCTCCTTTGGTAGCGGTGGCAGCGGCAGACGATGAACTGTTTGAACGCTTAAAAGCCGAGGAAGCAGTTGGCCCTCAGCATATGTTGCCTAGTGAGTGGCTGCCTGGGGCAAAAGCCGTGATTGCCTATTTCTTGCCGTTTTCAGAACGGGTTCGCCAAGCCAATCATAAGCAAGGGGTGGCCGCAACTGAATGGCTATACGGACGCATCGAGGGTGAGCAGCTCAGTGTCGTACTGCGGCAACATCTACTCGCAGCGCTGCAGGCAGCCGGATGCCAGGCGATGGCACCGTCGCTCGATCAACGGTTTGCTGTGACACAACGCCGCAGCAACTGGTCGGAGCGCCATGTGGCCTTTGTCGCCGGATTGGGAACGTTTAGTCTGAGTCGGTCTATGATCACGCAAAAAGGCTCGGCAGGGCGTTTTGGCAGTGTGATAGTCGATCTGCCACTTGAGCCGACGCCTCGGCCTTACCATGAAATTGATGAATATTGTACTAAATGCGGCGCCTGTATTTTACGTTGTCCACCATTAGCTATCACTGAGGCTGGCAAGGATAATGCCGTTTGTTCCGATTATCTCGATCGGGTCTTGGCGCGGTTTCGTCCTCGCTATGGTTGCGGCAAGTGTCAGACCGGGGTGCCGTGCGAGCATCAGATTCCTGTAAGGCCAAGAGGGTAATAAATAGCACACCGAAAAAAGAGTAATGACCACAACGCAGACGGCGGGGTGGTCATTACTCTTTTCCTAATTCTGCGTCAGCGTAACATTTTCGTCTATTTGCCATACTACATATAACAGCAAAGTATGGAGGCAGGGATGATGTGATGGAACGAACACCGGTAGTAGTGATCTTGGGCGGCGGTTTTGCCGGCTTACATGCCGTTAAAGTTTTGGCAGATGAGCCAGTAAAAATCATTCTAGTGGATAAAAATAATTATCATCTGTTCCAGCCCTTGCTCTATCAAGTCGCAACTGCAGGTCTAGGGCCTGAAGATATCAGTTACCCGCTGCGGGCGATACTGCAACAACAGAGCAACACAGAGTTTCACATGGCTGAGGCGGTTGATATTAACCTAGAAGGGAAAAAACTAATCACCTCTAACGGGGAAATTGACTACGACTACTTGCTGGTGGCAGTAGGGGCTGTCACAAACTTCTTTGGTAATGCAAATGTGGCGAAAAACGCCTATGGCCTTAAAAACTTAGAAGACGCGTTTAAGCTGAGAAATCATATTCTCAGCATGTGTGAGTTAGCGACTCAAGAGAATGATCCAGCCATACGGCGCGAGTTATTAACCTTTATCGTAACCGGCGGCGGGGCTACAGGGGTGGAATGCATCGGCGGTATTGCTGAGCTGGTGCATCATGTGCTCGTAAAGGATTATCCAGAATTGGACTTCTCTGAAAGTAGCCTGCTGCTTCTAGAGGGCGGCGATCGACTGTTGGTTTCGATGCCTGAGGACTTATCAATGGCAGCGTTGACAGAACTCAGGCGCAAGGGGGTTGACGTTCGGTTTCATGCAAAAGTGGACGACTTTGATAGCCGAGGCGTCCGCTTGGCGGACGGAACGTCAATACCAGCCAGAACGCTGGTATGGGGGGCTGGCGTTAGGTGTGCGCCCATCATTGAAAAATGTAAAGTCCAAACTGACCGGTTAGGGCGAGCCATGGTTCTGCCAACGCTGCAACTGCCAGAGTATCCGGAAGTATTTGTGGTTGGAGATGCAGCGCATTATAAACAGGACGGTAGACCATTGCCCATGATTGCGCCTGTAGCGGTTCAACAGGCAGAAACTGCAGCTAAGAACGTGTTAAACATTGTGCAGGGAAACCCGCTTCAAAACTTTTTGTACCGAGAATTGGGAAACTTAGCCACAATTGGCAGGAGTTTCGCAGTCGCCCACTTTAATCGCTGGAAGTTCTCTGGTTTCTTCGCTTGGCTGCTGTGGTTAGCTGTTCATTTGATCCGGCTGGTAGGGTTTCGCAATCGTTTTATTGTGACCATCAACTGGGCGTGGGATTATTTCTTTTATGATCGCGCGCTTCGGATGATACACCGGCTATAGGTTGTTATGCCGGAACCGAAATTGGCAGAACATAGTAGAGAACTGAGATGAAGTGTGAAAAGCTGCCGGCGAGTACAAAAAGATGCCAAATTGCGTGATGGTATGGAAGGCGTCGCCAAAGGTAGAATACTGATCCTGCTGTATAGAAGATCCCGCCTGCCAGCAGCCAGCCGAAGCCAGCAGTTGGCAGTGTGGCAATTATCGGTTTTATGAAAACAAGTAGCAGCCAGCCCATAAACAGATAGCATAATGTTGAGAGAATCTTAAATCGTTTCACAAAAAAGATTTTCAACAAGATGCCAAGGACTGCTAGTCCCCAAATCACACTGAAGATAATCCAACCGAGCTTACCGTGTAGCAAGATCAAGGCAAATGGCGTGTAGGTGCCGGCAATCAACAAATAAATCGCTGAGTGATCAACAATCTTGAAGATGTGTTTGAGTTTTTCGTTAGAAAAACTATGGTATAGTGTGGAAGCCAAGTACAGTAAAAATAAAGAGGTTCCATACACACTGAAGCTGACAATATGCCAAACGCTGCCATACAGGCAGGCTGCTATGGTCAGAATAACAAGTCCTGCCAAGGCTAATACCGCGCCTGCGCCGTGGGTGACGGCATTTAGTTTTTCTTCCATTTAATCGCCTTCTTTGTTAGTGGTATTGTACTCTATTCATTATAACACATTTTAATGAATTGGGCCGCCCTGTCGATCAAACTGTCAGCACGCTGCCGCTGTCTGTGTAGACAGCGGCACGGAGGAGTTTCCACAACTGGCGGCAAATACTATACTTACATCGAATGATGGAGGTTATGTTGTGTTTGCTGAAGTTTTTGTTGTCGGGCTTTTGGCGGGAATCTCACCTGGGCCTGACTTTGTTGTAGTCATGCGAAACAGTTTGGGCTATGGGGCGAGAGTAGGCATGGCTACAGCCATAGGAATTGGCGTCGCTTTGTTTATTCACGTCAGTTATACCGTTCTTGGATACACGGTGATTTTGGCTTCTCACCCACAGCTGTTTTTTACCATCCAGGGCGTAGGCGCGGCTTATCTTGCTTGGTTGGGGTTTGGCGCATTGCAAACGAGGGTGAATAAACAAAGTACTCCCGTGATGGCAGAAAAGTCAGCAGACAGCAGGAGTGTGTTGCAAGGTTTTCGTGACGGTTTTCTATGCAATGCGCTTAATCCCAAAAGCGCCCTGTTCTTTTTGAGCATTTTTGCTCAATTTCTCAGTCCCGGCATGCCTGAATGGATAAAATGGGTTTATGGAGCAGAGGTTGTGTTGGCGGTTGGGAGTTGGTTTACTATTCTATCATGGCTAATCTCGTCCGAATGGTTCCGGCAGGCCTATTACCGGCATGAAGTAACAGTTTCTCGATTGTTGGGCATTGCACTATTGTATCTAGCTGTTCGTATTGCTGTTAGCATGGTGATCTAGTCATCGCTCTTGTCGCAAGCGTCTACCGGGCGGAGAAAGCCAATTTGCAATTTCGGCTTGTCTGGGTTGAGGCGTGGAATGGCGGTCAATAAAAAACTAATTTGTGAAACATGTTGGACAAGTTCCACTGGTTGACCGTTATCCAGCCTGCCAAAAAAGTGAATCAGACTGGGATCAGTATAGCCGAGGCGGCTTACGGAAAACGTGATTGCCTGACCAAAAGCCACTAAACGCATGCCGACTTCGAGTGTGTTATCAAGCTGCTCATCAAATTGTTGTATGCTTGAATATAGTTTTCGGCAAAATTCACTGGCTAAATTGTCGGCAAGAGCCTCGACCATGGAGTAACGGGGTAGTGCTTGCGCTGAATAAAACACGAGCCCTTGCGGGGAGATATTTCTGACGTCTTGTTCCATTGCGGCCTCCTTGTGTTGGGAGTATCGCTATACGGTATTCGCCTTTTTGGCAAATGGAACTATGGCGTCAATAATTTGTGCCAGCTACTTAAAAAACATAAATTCTTCATCAGTTCTTCACATTTCTTTGATATAGTGATGATAACAATATCACAGGGGGAATTACTGATGAACATGACCCATTATATGGAGCTCTTAGCAGTTAATCAACCGTGGAACCTCATTATTTATATGGTGATCCCGGTTGCTTTTGCAGAAGCGTTGGTAGCTACTGAATTCTTCGTCGTATATAGCCGCGCTAAATCAGGCCTGCTGCGCAGCGTGAATAAGTGGCTGGGAATTGCACTTGGCTTTTATTTCTTGGGGATATTCTTGAATCTTAGCATTAGCGTTGTACCGGCTATCGAGTGGCGCGGGACTGCTGATATTTTGGCTGTTGGGTCCTACCTAAGCGGTGTTATACCGCTGTTTAGCATTGCCTTGTTAGAACTTGGACTCATCGGCAGAGGGCAAACTGATGCTGAAAAAATGAAACTACACTTTATTCTCTTGACAGCGTTCTTAGTAGTTTCTCACGTTGCAATGGTGTTTGGCATGGTAGATCCGACTATTCTAGGCTGGAATCCTGGAGCTGAAGCTCCAGTCCCAAATTCACATTCCGGACATTAACAGACGGAGAGCCAGTTTTGCTATTTACGGCGAAATTGGCTCTCTTTTCTTGTTCACTGCTTATCCTCTAGTCCCTTCATCATTTCTTTGCGAAATGAGTGTTCGTTCGCGGCTGCAGGCGTTATAATCGAGGCGTTGATTTGCTCTCGACTGACGGCATTATCACCTGCAGACATGCAATAATCAGAGGTATAGGATTGCATTTTGGTTTTCTTTTTCATGTCATCACCTCAAGAGTAGTGTGCCCCGCGGTTCAAATGAAAAAACAGTCTGTCCGCTTCTTGCGAAGTGAACAGACTGTTTTTCTTAGGTATTACGGCCTCTTGCCAAACCACTTTTCGTAGATCTTGGCGTATTCACCGTTGGCTTTTAGATCATCAAGGGCTTTATTGATTTTTGTTACCAGTTCCGTATTTTTCTTGCTGACAGCTATGCCATAGTTTTCGGAGTTCAGGACTTCGCCAATTATTTTAGCGTCTTTGGCTCCGCCCTGGGCAAGATAATATTGGTTAACCGGCAGGTCGTTAACAACCGCATCGACGCCGCCAGCCTTCAATTCCATATACGCTTCAGACGCGCTGTTAAATTCGCGGACTTTCGCATCTTTAATTTTTTTGGCTTCTTCTGAGCCAGTAGTACCAATCTGAACCGCAATGCGTTTACCAGCTAGGTCTTTAAAACCTTGAATGGCGGTGTTATCGTGTTTCACCACAATTGATAAACCGGATTTATAGTAGGGATTTGAGAAACTTACTTTTTTGGATCTTTCATCAGTGATTGTCATTGCAGAGGCGATGACGTCAATTTGACCGACGTCAAGGGCAGGGATGAGGGCATCAAAGCCGAGGCTGGCTATTTGCACTTCGTAGCCCATTTGTTTACCAATTGCTTTCATCAGATCGATATCAAAGCCTGTGTAGTCTTTCGTCTTTTCGTCCTGAAACTCAAACGGTGGGAAAGTTGTTTCGGCGCCGACCTTCAGCGTCTTGGCAGCGGCTGGTTGTTGTGACGGGCTTTTTTGGCCGCCGCAGCCAGCGGCTACTAGTGAGAGGGCGAATAAGGAAACAAGGATGAGGGTAATGGACTTTCTTGACATGGTGGCAGGGCCCCTTTCAATACGTATTCCTATTTATTATACAGGATGTAAGGAATAAGGCAACTCCTGGAGACGGTCATTAATTGAAAATGTTCGCTGTTAAAAGACTCTACGCGAGATTATTCGTATGGGGAATAGCCGCATTTGGCATTGAAGTTGAAAAAACGATTTCCTCAGAATGTTTTTGCATGGATACTATTTGTTTTGCATATGTCAGTAGAGGAACGTTTTGCATAAGGAGAGGGTAGCGTGGCAGTTATTGCGCTGAATCCAGGCCACTACCCGGGGTTCGATCCCGGTTCGGTAGGCTCAACAGGGCTTGAAGAGGCAACGGTTACGATGGCAGTAGCGAAGATAGCCGAATCAGTACTTCGGGAGAATGGCCATTCTGTGGTGTTTATTAGTGAGAATGAACTAGACATTATTGCTGATGATGCAAATTTAGTAGAAGCCGATGTGTTTGTTAGTGTGCATTGTAATGCCGCGGATAATGTGGAGGCGCAGGGGACCGAGACTTGGTGTTATGAATATAGTGAACAGGGGTATCGTTTGGCTCAGGAGATTCAGCGCGAACTGGTGGATGCTTTGCAACGGCCGAATCGAGGCATTCGCTATAGCGCAGGGCTATATGTACTGAAACACACATTCATGCCGGCAGCTTTAGCTGAGTTGGCGTTTATCTCCAACCCTGAGGAAGAACGATTGCTGGCTGATCCATTGTGCCAGGAACAGGCGGGTTTGGCGATTGCGCGGGGCATTGAAGCGTGGTTGAACGATATATGATTCGCAAGTTTTGCCAGACTTTTCTCCCGTATGCGAAAATCAGGCGAAACATATAATAGCAGCAAGAGAGAGGTGAAGGCAGTGAAGTTAATTTCGCTGGGACTTTCCGGGCCGATTGACGACGTCCGCGCCAAGCTACAGCAGGATTGCAATTTGTTTCAGCGCGAAGGATATCAGATTGTCGTCGACCAACAGCAGGCAGGGAGGTATACGTTTCTCAATTGCTCAATCCTAGAAGGTGAAATTTCTTTTCGTAATTATGAGCGAATTAAGAATTTGATAAAATTATATGCAGCGCAAATCTTGGCTGATTTAGTCGTGAGTCGGGAAGAAAAGAATGTGTTGCGGCGGATGATTCGCTTTGGCTATGATTATTTTTCACCAGAAGAACAAGAACAAGTATTATCAAAAACCCTGAATATCCTTGGTGAGGAAAATCCGGAGGTTACTGACTATCATTTACCTATTCGACGTAGCCGGGTATTTTCAAAAATCCTCGATTATCTCGATTTTCACAACGAGTTAGTGCTTGACGGATTTATCCGTTTCCGACTAAAAGATTATGGGCAGATTCTAAACAGAGCGGTTGAAAAAGCAGTTGATGATTACATGTCAGACATCGAGTACCAGGAATTTGTCCGGGTGTTGCGTTATTTTGTCAATATGCAGGAACCGCGAACCGGAGAAGTTCATGTAGTGGTCGATCGGTCAGCGAATATCAGCATTTTTGATTCCGAGGGAGAGACGCTGAGTGAATCAGATGGCGAACGCTTTGTTGCTAATTCGTCAGATGATGCGAATGGGCAAGATTTACTGATGAGTGCATTGATTACGATTGTGCCGTGTGTGATTATCTTCCATTTCTCTGATCGAATGAAGAACATGGATCTGGTAAATACGGTGAAAGATGTCTTTGATGACAGGGTGATAGTATGTGAGGGTTGTCATATATGCAATGCCGAGGCAGGGCAACTGGAAGTATTAGTTAAGAATTCACTCTCGAATTGACAAGGGCGAACAGAAAAGGTATACTAATTTATAACAATTACAGTATTAAAGTAATGATGAGGACACGACACGGTTTGCACGACGTGATCAGAGAATGGATGCCACCGGCTGCAAGCATCCTGACGCCGAAACTGCTGTTACCACCTTTGAACTGTGGGGCCGAATTATTGAGACTAGTTGGAAAAGCTCCAGATGCTAGGACAGCGAGGCTTGCGCCGCGCCGCGTACAATAGGTACGCAAGCATGCGTAGTCGTGATTGCGCAACCCTTGGCGCTTTAGCGCCCTAGAGTTGGCGGCATACCCCTCGCGGGTGCAACGCAGATGGATTTTGCAACGGTCTCCAGTAGGTTGCCGCCGGGATTGCTTCCCGTTATCATAGCAAAAGCAGGGCGCAACTTGTGCGTCAAGCAGGGTGGAACCGCGGGTAAAACTCCCGTCCCTTTTGGGACGGGAGTTTATATTTTTTTAGGGAGGATTAGATGATGATACACGTTACACTAAAAGACGGCTCAATTCGTGAGGTGGACAAGGGAATAACGTTGCTCAAAATCGCCGAATCCATTAGCCGTGGCCTGGCGAAAAGCGCTCTGGTCGCCAAAGTGGATGGCAAGGTTACTGAGTTGGTGCGCACGCTCGACCACGATGCTAAGGTTGAATTCCTAACCTTTGAAGATGCTGAAGGCAGGGACGCGCTCCGTCACAGCGCATCCCATATCATGGCGCAAGCAGTAAAGCGACTGTATGGCGATGTGAAACTAGCTATTGGTCCGGCGATTGCCAATGGATTCTATTATGATATTGATACTGCGCATACTTTCACTCCAGAAGATCTGGAAAAAATTCAGGCTGAAATAGAGAAAATCATCAAGGAAGATTCGCCGATTGAACGGATCGAGATCAGCCGCGATGAGGCGCTTAAACTGTTCCGTGAGCAGGGTGAGATATATAAGGAAGAATTAATTCGCGATCTGCCGGAAGATTCGGTAATTTCTTTGTATAAACAGGGTGAGTTTTCTGATTTATGCGCAGGTCCGCATGTTGTCTCAACAGGTAAAGTGAAGGCTATTCGGTTACAAAGCTTGGCTGGCGCATATTGGCGCGGCGATGTCAAGAATAAGATGCTGCAGCGCATTTACGGCACAGCATTTGAGAAAAAGGCTGATTTGGAAGAACATCTGAAAATGCTTGAAGAGGCGGCCAAACGCGACCATCGTAAATTGGGTCGTGAACTGGATTTGTTTAGTATCCAAGATGAAGGGCCTGGCTTTCCGTTCTTTCACCCAAAAGGTATGGTAATACGCAACGAGTTAGAGGCATTTTGGCGCAAGCTGCATATCAAATTTGGCTACCAGGAGATCAAGACGCCAATTATTCTGCATCAGAGCTTGTGGCAGCAATCTGGCCACTGGGATCATTACCGTGACAATATGTATTTTACCAATATTGACGGCGAAGGCTATGCAGTTAAGCCGATGAACTGCCCAGGTGGCATACTCGTGTATCGCACCCAACATCACAGCTACCGCGATCTGCCTCTACGGACTGCCGAACTGGGACTTGTTCACAGGCATGAAATTTCCGGCGCATTGCATGGTCTGATGCGAGTCAGAAGCTTTACTCAAGATGATGCGCATATTTTTATGCTACCATCACAGATCAAACAGGAAATTCAGAGTGTAATTGATTTGTTTGACACTGTTTATGGCGTATTTGGATTGTCCTATCACGCTGAATTAAGCACAAAGCCAGAGAAGGCGATGGGCTCTGATGAAATGTGGGATATTGCGACCAATGCACTGCGCGAAGCGCTTGATGCACGCGGCATGGATTATAAAGTCAACGAGGGTGACGGCGCTTTCTACGGCCCCAAAATTGATTTCCATCTTCGGGATTCCATTGGCCGGACTTGGCAATGTGGCACGATTCAACTCGACATGCAGATGCCTGAGAAATTTGACTTAAACTACATTGGTGAAGATGGTCAGAAACATCGTCCGGTCATGATTCATCGTGTGGTTTATGGCAGCATTGAACGGTTTATCGGTATTTTGATCGAGCATTTCGCCGGCGCGTTTCCGACTTGGTTGGCACCAGTCCAGGTGCGGATTCTGCCGCTGACTGACCGCCATTTGGATTATGCCGAGAAGCTTGCTGCCAGTATGCGAGATAAAGATGTTCGGGTGGAAGTAGATGCTCGCAATGAAAAAATTGGTTACAAAATCCGCGAGGGGCAAATGGAGAAAGTGCCATATTTGCTTGTTGTCGGTGACAAAGAAGCAGAGGCTGGGACGGTCGCCGTTCGAAAACGGAGTGTAGGCGATTTGGGATCTAAGCCGGCTGAACAATTTACTGCCGAACTGTTGGAAGAAATCGTTGCAAAAAAACAGTAAAATAAAGCAGCAGAACACGCTTGCTTTTTCTTGCTGAAGGTGCTACACTGTTATAGTATTTAATACTAATTTAAGCAGAAGCCACTCGCTTCTCGCCTTACAACGCCAAGGAGCTGTTAGTAAGGTTAGCCAAGCGGTCCAGTAATGGGCGTTTTTGCGGGTGGTTTTATGCCACCCGCTTTCTGTTTTTGTTAAATTTTATGGAGGTGACAAGCAATTAGCAAGGAGACGTTAAAGGTTAACGAGGAAATCCGCGCCAAAGAAGTTCGTGTGGTCAGCGCTGCGAATGATCAATTAGGCATCATGTCTTTACGCGATGCACTCCGTTTAGCCGGAGAGCAGTTACTCGATCTGGTGGAGGTGGCTCCAACTGCCAAACCGCCGGTTTGCCGAATCATGGATTTTGGTAAATTCCGCTTCGAGCAGCAAAAACGTGAGAAAGAGACAAAGAAGAAGCAAAAGATCGTTACGCTCAAAGAAGTTAAGCTGCGGCCTAATATTGAAGATCATGACTATTTTGTCAAACTAAAGAACGCGCAGCGTTTTCTCGCAGACGGCGACAAGGTAAAGGTGACGATTATGTTCCGGGGCCGTGAGCTCTCCCATCCCGAATTGGGCCGGCAAGTGCTAACTCGCATGGCTGCGGAATTGAAGGACCTTGTTATACTGGAACGCGAACCCAAGCTGGAAGGTAAAAATATGATCATGATCCTTGCCCCTAAGGTGGTACAGCCGCAACAGCAATCGCAACCACCACAACCAGCAAAATAAAGGAGGACCCACCGATGCCAAAAATGAAAACTCGCAGAAGCGCCGCTAAGCGGTTCACCAAGACTGCTTCTGGTCAATTTAAGCACGCTCATTCTTTCAGAAGCCATATTCTTGAGAAGAAATCTCCTGCTCGCAAACGCGGTTTGCGCAAAGCAGCGCTGGTTTCTAAATCTGACCATGAACGCGTGGTCAAAATGCTGCCATACGCTTAAGGTAAACTTGATACAGGCCAAACACTAAGAGGAGGTTTATACCATGCCGAGAGTAAAAAAAGGCGTGACTGCGCATAGACGCCATAAAAAGATCCTAAAGCTAGCCAAAGGTTATAGAGGTGCGAGGCATCGCCTGTTTAAGAAAGCTAACGAATCCGTTATGCACTCGCTATCCTATGCACTACGTGACCGCCGCGCCAATAAGCGCAACTTCCGCAAACTGTGGATTGCACGTATTAATGCCGCGGCTCGTATCAATAATATCTCTTACAGCCAGTTCATGAACGGTCTGCATAAAGCCGGCATTAACATTAACCGTAAAATGCTAGCCGATATGGCGATCAATGATATGCCTGCATTCGCTCAATTGGTAGAGGCAGCAAAGCAACAACTGCAAAAGTAAGCCCCAAAAGCCTTCCGGACTTCCGGAAGGCTTTTTTTATCATATTACTGTCGTGATTTGGAAAAAAATTTACATCTATAGGTATATTTCAGCTTAGGACGGAAACAATTAATATAACAAGTATTTGAGCGTAGATTGCTAATGACACAATTATTAAATTTTTTTGATAATTCCGCAGGTGTTTTTGTGCTGATCTCGAATATGTTAGTCATAAGGAAGTGGGTTAGGAACCCATAATCTACAATAAGGAGGAGATTGCCATGGCCTTAGTCACACTGGCGGACATCCTGAAAGATGCCCGGAAACGCAACTATGCAGTGGGCGGATTCAACGTTTTTAACTTCGAGACGCTGGGTGCGGTGGTTGAAGTCGCCGAGGAGTTAAAGACGCCACTAGTACTCGGCATTGCAGAACGCTTATTTAAATTTGTGGATGTGGATACTCTTGCGGCTGCAATGCTAAAAGCTGCTCAGAAGTCCAGCGTGCCGATTGCACTGCACCTAGATCATGGTCACACCTACGAGGGATTGATGAAAGCAATTCGCTGGGGCTTTACCTCGGTCATGTATGATGGCTCTGCCTTGCCCCTTGAAGAGAATATAAAACGCACAAAGGATATTACTCGTATAGCCCATTCCCTTGGCCTGTCAGTAGAAGGGGAATTGGGCTATATTGGCTGTCTGGAGGGTATTGAAGCTTCAGCTAGCGCCGTATCGCAGCCAGAAATGGCGGCTGAATTTGTACAAAGAACGAGAATAGATGCACTAGCCGTTGGGATCGGACATAATCACGGCAATGTGCGCGAGATGCCTACGCTAAATTACTCTAAACTCGGAGAATTGTATAATGCAGTTCATGTCCCGCTGGTGATGCACGGTGGTTCACGGATGCATAAGGATGAATATCGGCTGGTAATCAACTCCGGTATTGCTAAGATCAATATCGCAACAGATATGTCGATGGTTGCTACAGAGACTCTCAAGAGCGAACTAGCGAAAAATCCGGCATCGAATTACATTTCCTTGATGGCGGTCGTGAAAAAGGGCGTTAAGGATTCGGTGCGAAAATATATGTTATCCTTTGACTGTATCTCAAAAGCAATTTAGAATTCAGATGAAAAAGCCTATCCCTATTATTCTGGGGATAGGCTTTTTGCGTTAATTTCGATAGACTTGCCCAAAAGCGCGCAGTATAATATAGTCTGAACTAATCTAATGGTAATATATGGGGTGAAAAAGTGAAGGATCCCATTCAACTTACAATGCTGAAACGTTTGATATCTGGTTGGCATGTTCGGTTAAGTCCGTATCAATTTATCGCAATCGGCTTTGCTGGGACTATTCTGCTTGGAGCGTGCTTATTATCTACTTCGTGGGCGTCAGCTAAGCCGGGCTATACAGTTTCCTTCCTGGATGCTTTGTTTACTGCTACTTCAGCTGTCTGTGTCACAGGGCTTATCGTCGTTGATACAGGCACAACCTATTCGCTATTTGGTCAACTGGTATTAATTGGATTGATTCAGGTTGGCGGTTTGGGAATTATGTCTATCACGACATTAGTCGCGCTGTTGATGGGCAAAAAGATCAAACTGAAAGAACGGTTGATTATGCAGGAGGCGCTTAACCAGTTGTCTATGGAAGGGGTTGTTCGGCTAACTCTGTACATCATCAAAGTTACCCTTATGATAGAATTTATCGGCGGCACTATTTTGGCATTACGCTGGATGCCTGAGTTCGGCTTAAAAGGCATTTATTACGGCTATTGGCATGCCGTATCCTCATTCTGCAATGCGGGCTTTGATTTATTTGGTGAATTTCGCAGTTTGACTGGCTATGTCGATGACATTACTGTTAATTTGGTAGTCACAACATTGATTATCCTTGGTGGCATTGGCTTTGCTGTTATTTCTGATATCTGGACTCACCGGAATTTTTCACATTGCTCCATCCACACGAAAGTTGTACTTGTGACGACAGTTATTCTCTTAATGGGTGGGACGCTTGGTATATTCTTGCTGGAATATAACAATACACTGGCTAATTTGTCATGGCCCGGTAAACTGCTAGGCAGTTATTTTCAATCTGTTACTGTGCGGACAGCCGGTTACAACACGTTGGATATTGGCAAAATGGAAGATACGACCCTATTTTTTATGGTTCTGCTAATGTTTGTCGGCGCTTCGCCTGGTTCAACAGGCGGTGGCATAAAGACATCAACGGCTGCGGTTCTGGTCGCTGCAATGGCGGCAATGACCCGAGGCAGTCAAGATGCAGTATTGTTCCACCGACGGATTCCCCAATTCCTGGTGTATAAATCGTTTACAGTGGTATTCATTGCTGCGTTGCTGGTAATTCTGATGACGATGCTGCTATCAATTACCGAAACACTCCCGTTCTTAAATATATTATTTGAGGTCGTTTCGGCATTTGCTACGGTAGGCATTACGACAGGAATTACGACTTCGCTCTCTGACCATGGAAAGGTGGCGTTGATTATCACTATGTTCGCTGGTCGAATTGGGCCAATAACTCTGGTTTTGGCATTGGCATTGCGTGAACGGAAGGGACTTATTCAGTATCCTGAGGGGAAAATTATAATTGGTTAGCGGGGGATGGAAATGGCAGTGAAAAGCAGACAATATGCAGTAATTGGTCTGGGGCGTTTCGGGGTCAGCGTGGCTAAGACCTTGCACCAATTAGGCTATGAAGTGTTGGCTGTAGATGCGGATGAAGAAATGACGCAGAAATTCAGTGATGAAGTTACCCATGTCTTACAAGCAGATACCACAGACGAAAACTCGTTGAAGGCGATGGGGATTCGTAATTATGATGTCGTGATCGTGGCAATTGGCGATGATGTTCAAGCCAATATTGTCACAACTCTGTTGTTAAAGGAAATGGGGGTTCCCCGCATTGTTGCTAAAGCTCGTAACGAATTGCATGGTAAAATTCTCGAGAAAATTGGCGCAGACAAGGTGATTTATCCTGAACGTGATATGGGACAGCGAGTGGCGCATAATCTTGTTTCCAGCAACGTGCTAGATTATATTGAGTTGTCGTCCAATCTTAGTTTAGTCGAAGTTAAGACACCGTCCGCCTATGTTGGCAAGAGTCTTGCCCAGGCAGATCTGCGCGCCAGATTTGGTGTCAACGTTGTAGCAATGAAACGTAGCGAACGATTAATTGTGCCACCTTTGCCCAGTGAAGTCATGCAGGCGGAAGATATTTTAATTATTGTCGGCAGCATTGAGGGAGTTCAGCGTTTGGAGGAGCAGGAATGACTGAAACGGTGACCAGTCTTCAAAACTCAGCAGTCAAGCTGGCTGCCGCTTTGCAGCAAAAAAAACGCCGCGAGGAGAGTGGACTCTTCGTCGTTGAGGGAGTCCGCTTATGCGAGGAACTGCTTGCGTCCGGTTGGGAGATCGAGTTCGGCCTGTTCACTGAATCTGCCGCAAGTCAGGAACGAGCGGCGCAGCTTATTCAGGAAGCCGGTCGTCGCTGTCGAATGACTCAAGTCTCAGAAGCGGTGTTGGCAAAAGCTGCTGAGACTGAACAACCGCAGGGAGTGCTGTTCGCCGCCCGCCAGGTCGTCGTACCAATCAATCAGTTGCTTAGTGCAGAAAATCAAATGTTTGTTGTTGTTGACGGCGTTCAGGACCCGGGAAATTTAGGGACAATTTTGCGCACAGCCGATGCGGCAGGAGCCGATGCTGTTATTGTAACTGCAGGGTCGACTGACCCTTTTAGCGGAAAAGCGCTGCGCGCCAGCATGGGATCCATCTTTCATTTGCCGCTGGCGGTTGGCATTTGTCATGCTGATTTATTAACCGCATTCGGACAGGCGAAGGTCCGATTGTTCGCGACAGCGCTGGAGGCAGCTTCGTGCTATCTTGAAGCAGATTTTCGTGGTTCGCTGGCTGTCGTTTTTGGTAATGAAGGCAAGGGAGTTAGCACTGAACTATTAGCCCACGCGGATCGGAACCTATTTATTCCCATTTATGGTCAGGCAGAATCGTTAAATGTGGCTGCAGCCGCAGCCGTAATTTTGTACGAGGCTGCCCGCCAACGGCGCGGCTGAGCATCCTTGTAATTTATCTGACAGTATGCTATACTAACACTGACAATGAAATGCAGACTTGTGAGCAGAGGAGTGGTCTCACGTGCTTACTGCCGATTTCGTTTGGAGGATGTTTGAAGCAACAGGTTCAGTTACACTGTATTTATTATATCGTCGAATGACGACGCAATAAAAAACATGACGCGATGATGGAGAGAGTAAGTCAGCCACTGCTTTACAGGGAGGGTCCGCCATAGATTGGAAGCGGGTCTAAGACAGACTGACTGAAGTTCACTCTGGAGCGACCGGACTGAAGGTCTCCGCGTAGGTCAGGCGCACCCCAGCGTTATTGGGACAGAGGCGCTCAGCATTGGCTGACGCAATTTGGGTGGTACCGCGGAAGTTGGACTTTCGCCCCTTAGGGGCTGAAAGTCTTTTTTGTTTTACTATAAATCATTCGCAAAAGGTGGAGGTAGCATGAGAGAACAATTGGCAGCGATGCACAAGGAAGCGCTTGCAGAATTCTCCCGCACGAACGGGGTGGAAAGTCTGAATGACTTTCGGGTCAAATATCTGGGCAAAAAGGGTAGCTTGACTGCGATCTTGCGGGGGTTGGGCGCTCTAAGCGCCGAGGAACGTCCACTGATCGGTCAGATTGTCAATGAAATTAGAGCCGAATTAGAGGGACTGATTAGCGCTCGTACTGCAGAGCTAAAAACGGCAGAGCTGAATGAGCGTCTTGCTTCTGAACGGATTGATGTCACACTGCCAGGCCGTAGCCGGCAACTGGGGCATAAGCATCCACTAACGCTTACACTGAATCGAATTAAAGCAATTTTTATGCGAATGGGCTTTGAAATAGCCGATGGTCCTGAGGTGGAAAGCGACTACTATAACTTTGAGGCGCTCAACCTGCCTAAGGATCATCCAGCTCGGGACATGCAGGATTCTTTTTATATCACTGAGGAGATACTTTTACGTACCCACACGTCGCCGGTTCAGGTTCGGACGATGCAAGCGGCGGAACCGAACCAGCCAATTCGGGTTATCGTCCCAGGCAAGGTCTATCGTCGCGATTATGATGCGACTCACTCGCCGATGTTCCATCAAGTCGAAGGACTTGTAATTGACAAAGGTATTCGTTTTTCTGATCTCAAGGGAACACTGCAACTGTTTGCCCGTGAAATATTTGGTTCTGATGTCAATATCAGGCTGCGTCCGAGCTTCTTCCCCTTCACAGAACCGAGCGCAGAAGTTGATGTTTCCTGTGTGATGTGCAAAGGCAAAGGCTGTCGAGTCTGTAAAGGGACTGGTTGGCTCGAGATACTGGGGTCAGGGATGGTCCACCCGCGAGTGCTCGAAATGAGCGGTTTCGATCCCAATCAAGTTAGTGGTTTTGCTTTTGGCATGGGCGTTGAACGGATTGCTATGCTAGTATATGGGATTGACGATTTGCGTCTGTTCTTTGATAATGATAGCCGATTCTTGCGGCAATTCTAAGGGGGGATACGAATGAGAGCGTCATATAAATGGCTGAAGGATTACGTTGAGTTCGATCTGGGAGCAGAACAATTGGCTGATAAATTAACGATGGCTGGCGTGCCGGTTGAGATGATCGAATATTTAGGGGAAAACCTTGAAAATGTGGTTACAGGTAAACTGCTGTCTGTAACACAACATCCAAATGCTGATAAATTGTTTGTTTGTAAAACCGACACTGGCACTGAGGTTGTTACTATCGTGACTGGCGCGACCAATGTTCGTGACGGCCAAATTGTCCCTGTTGCCTTGCCTGGAGCTAAGCTGCCTGTTGGTAAAGAAATTAAACAGGCAGTATTGCGTGGCGTTGAATCATCAGGGATGCTGTGTTCGGCAGAGGAACTGGGCATTGACGCCAAACTGCTTTCAGCAGAAGCAAGGGACGGAATCTTCATTTTGCCGCAAGATACGCCTGTTGGTCAGGACATTAAGGAAGTTCTCGGCTTAGATGATATTGCATTGGAATTTGAGTTGACCGCCAACCGGGCAGATTGTTTCAGCATGTTGGGACTGGCCCGGGAAATAGCTGTTTTAACTGAAGGTGTTTTGAAAAAGCCGATGCTCAACCTGCGCGAGGTCGGCAGTGAACGCACGGTTGACTTAGTTAATATCACGATTGCAGAACCTGAGCTGTGCGCTCGTTTTACTGGCAGAGTGCTGCAAAATGTCAGAGTGTTTCCTTCACCGTTGTGGATGCAGCGCCGTCTGCGGGCAGCAGGCATGAGGCCAATCAATAATGTTGTTGATGTGACTAATTATGTCATGCTTGAGCTAGGTCAGCCCATGCATGCATATGACTATAACCTACTTGCCCGTCACAGCATCATTGTTCGCCGGGCTCAACCTGGCGAGAAACTAACAACGCTTGACGGGGTAAAGCGTGATTTAAGTCCTGAGATGTTGGTCATTGCCGATGCGGTACAAGCGGTCGGCGTGGCTGGTGTGATGGGCGGTTTGGTGACCGAAGTTACGAACTCTACCCAAACTGTACTGTTGGAAGCTGCTGCGTTTCATCCGGCAAGTATTCGGCGCACCGCCCGTGCGTTGGGACTGCGGTCTGAGGCATCCGGTCGCTTTGAACGCGGTGTTGACGTGACAAATGTGGTGAGGGCGCTTGATCGCGCTGCCAAATTGCTTGAAGATATGGGAGCCTGTACGGTTTGCCCGACGGTGGCAGACAACTATCCGCGGTTAGAGCTTCCCCGCAAGCTGGATTTTTCGCCGGTATTCATCAATGAATACCTGGGAACAGACATTGCGCGGGAAAAGATGATCGATATCCTCGAACGCTTGGAGTTTGAGGTGGAAGATCACGGTGACATGATCTCAGTTACTGTACCGTCCTGGCGGTCAGATGTTAGCAGACCTGCGGATATCAGCGAAGAGATTGCTAGGGTGGTGGGTTTTGAGGCCATTCCAGCTACTACTCCCTATGGGCAAATGGAGCAGGGACGTCAGAGCTACCAGCAGTCCATTCGCGATCTGGTGCAGGACATGATGTCTGGGATGGGTTTTGATGAGATTATTTCGCTAAGCTTCTCTCATCCATCTACTTTGGATAAGCTGAATGTCGCGGCAGGGAGCCCGCTGCGTCAGGTAATTCCTGTGATGAATCCAATTACAGATGAGTTTCCGGTATTACGCACCACTCTACTGGGTGGTATCATGCAGACCATTACTCTGAATCTGTCGCGAAAGAACGAAAATCTAAAGATTTATGAGTTGGGTGCAGTGTATTGGCCTAAGGCATTACCGCTAACAGAGCTACCACAAGAGCCGATTAAACTCGTGGCGGCTATGCTGGGACGCAGACATGGTGAGACGTGGAATCAGTCAGGGGAAGCGGTCGACTTCTTTGATGCTAAAGGGGCCGTGGAAGAAATCTTAGCTGGCTTAGGTATCGACGGCGTCGATGTGACTACAGGCGAGCACTATGCGATGCATCCAGGGAAAACGGCGATTTTCTCTCGTCAGGGCCAGGAGTTGGCGGTTGTAGGTGAAATCCATCCTAAGGTGCTTGACGCTTATGGGATTAACCGTAAGATCTATGCGTTCGAAATAGATATGGAAGCGGTTATTGAACAAGCCTCATTGATCGGGACTTATCGTTCACTGCCCCGTTTCCCGGCGATTAGCCGAGACTTGGCGGTTGTGCTTGACGCACAGATTCCGGCGGCGAGAGTTGCCCAGGAAATCACGGTGAGTGGTGGACCTTTACTGCAAGATGTACGGCTCTTTGACGTTTACGCAGGCGAACAAGTGCAGGCAGGCATGCGTAGTCTAGCTTTCTCACTGACATTCCGCGCGGCCGATCGGACGTTGACTGATGAGGAAGTAGAGATTCACAGTCGGGCAATCGTGTCCAGGTTGGAAAATGAATTGTCGGCAAAATTGCGGTTGGCCTAACGTATCGATCAACTGCCGTATAACGGATGCCAGAAGGATTTTGATTCAACCGCGTGGAATAGTATCTGCATATGGAGTGCGCGGGGGATGTACAATGGATGATCGGCAGACGAAAGTAACGGTTGAGTTTTTAGGCGAGCAATACCCGATTAAGGGGGATGCGGAGGCGGAACGTATTACGCGGGTAGCTGTTTGGCTAAATGATCGGATGAAGAAGATTGCACAGTCAAATTCCCGCTTATCCTCTCGTCAAATTGCTATTATGACAGCCATGAATTTAGCGGATGATTACCTTAAGCTAGAGGCAGATTACCGCGCTTTGATGGAAATGGTGAAACAGCAGGCGCGCTAGCATTATTTCATGTGCTTTGATGCAGAATATCGCTTTCTTAGGCGGCGAATACTAGTATCTAGGAGGCGAATTCTGTGTTTGAGTACAACAATGCGGGACTCATTATATTGCGGCTTGCTCTAATTTTTACAGCGGCGCTAATTGTTGTTCGCAAAATGGGAAACCGCACAGTTGGTCAGTTATCGCCGTTTGACTTTGTGCTGCTGGTGGGAATCGGCGATATTGTTGTGACTATTGCACTAGAAACAGACAGGAGTCTGTTGCCGGGAATAGAAACTCTTGTCGGCTTGTTGCTACTGCAGCAGATATTAGGCTGGCTTGCCTTGAAAAGTACCACCTTGCGCAAGTGGGTTGAAGGAGTCCCCATCGAGCTGATTGAAGACGGTCGTCTTTTAAAAGATAATTTCGTGAAGACTCATTTCAACTATGATGATTTGCGGCAAGAACTGCATAAGCAAGGTATGGACCTGTCAAATCTAAAAGATATTAAACTGGCCAGACTGGAAAGCTGCGGTGAGTTTACGGTGGTCCGAACCTGGGAAACCGAACCTCTAACCAGAGGAGATTTTGAAGCCTATCTGAATTCCTCTACAGATAATCCGCTAAGCCCCCAGGGGCGGCGCTGGGCACGTATTGAGCAGGCGCTTGAGGATGTTCATTTTATTGCAGAAACGCTTAAACAGCAACCGCCTGTTGCGCCCCGAACCGGTGAGGCGGAAGTGCAAGCGAAGAATCTAGAGTAACAAAGAAGAAGGGGGAGCCCTTCTTCTTTTCGGATTGAAGAGAGTGTGGCTTATGCGGGTATTATTAATTTTTATTGATGGATTTGGTTTAGGACCGGCTGATCCTGCGATTAATCCATTGGTCCGCTTTCCAGGAAAGTTTTTCCCTTCCCTATTAGGTGGTCCGTTGAGTAGGGATATAGCTTCGCTGCGATCCGATAGGCTTTCTTTTGCTCCTATTGACGCTACGTTAGGCGTTGCAGGACTACCGCAAAGCGCAACCGGACAAACTAGTCTGTTTACCGGCATCAATGCATCAAAAATAATGGGACGACACGTCCAGGCCTTCCCTGGTCCGCAATTGTCTGCGATTATTGGTGAGTCGGGTATCATGGGACGCTTAAAACCCCAAGGCTTTGCTGTGACTTCAGCCAACATGTACACGCCGAACTATATGGACCAGGTAGCCGCTCGCAAGCGTCGCCATTCAGCAACAACACTGATGATTCTTGCCGCTGATGAGCGACTGCGAACCCTGCCTGATATGCTTGCAGGCAGGGCGGTTTATCAAGATATTACTAATCAGATGTTACCCGAATTTAGCATTGAAGCCCCGCTCATCTCTCCGACTGAAGCAGGTCATCGTTTGGTAAATATCGCAGCAGACCATCATTTTACACTATTTGAATATTTTCAGACTGACCGCTGGGGACACAAGCAAAATTGGGAGAAGGCAGAAGCGGTGCTACGTGTTCTTGACGAATTTCTTTGTGCTGTTTATCAAGCCGCTTCCTCAGATCTGCTGGTGGTTGTGACCAGCGATCATGGCAATTTTGAAGACTTCAGTATTAGGACCCATACGTTGAATCCTGTTCCCTGCCTAATTTTTGGCCCACAGGCTTCAACTGTCGGTGAATCGGTATATGATCTGACTGGTTTGGCGCCAGCGATGATATCCTATATAAAAAGGGGGGCGCTTCATGAGTAACGCCAATCGAAAGTTGGAATTATTGGCGCCGGCGGGGAGCCTAGAGGCGGCTACGGCCGCGGTAGAAGCCGGCGCAAACGCGATTTATCTTGGTGGCAAGATGTTTGGCGCGCGCCACTATGCACCTAACTTTGATGATGAGACTTTAGCAGGTGTAGTTCGTTATGCGCATGTACGCGGCGTTTCTGTTTATATCACTGTGAATACACTTGTTGACAATAGTGAAATACCGGCACTTGTGTCCTATCTCCGATTTCTTTACGAAATTGGCGTGGACGCAATTCTTGTCCAAGATGTCGGTGTAGCGTCGATTGCTGCGAAAGTTGTTCCACACATGCCCCTTCACGCCAGTACGCAGATGACGATTCATAACTTGGCCGGGGTGGAGTTTCTGGCTAAACAGGGCTTCACTCGGGTCGTATTGGCTAGAGAAGTATCTCTTAATGATATTAAATATATCTGTCGTCATTCGCCGATCGAAATTGAGACATTTGTTCATGGCGCACTGTGTATTTGTTATTCTGGGCAATGCTTAATGAGCAGTATGATTGGCGGTCGGAGCGGCAACCGGGGCCAATGCGCGCAGCCCTGCCGCCTGCCATATTCTTTAGTTGGCAGTGAGGGCGAACTTCTCAAACCAGAAGATGCCGGTGAGTATCTGTTAAGTCCGAAAGACCTCTGCACGCTTGATCTTCTGCCACAGCTCATCGAGGCTGGAGTTACATCATTTAAGCTGGAAGGGCGCATGAAGCGACCGGAATATGTTGCTATTGCAGTGGATACATATCGTCAGGCAATTGATCGTTATTTGGCGTCGCCGTCAACCTATTCTGTGCTACCGAATGAAGTGAAGGACCTAGCCCAGAGTTTTAATCGGGGCTTTACTAGCGCCTATTTGCTGAAAAATGAGGGTCCGGATATGATGAGTGACCGGCGGCCGAATAACCGAGGGGTTCATATCGGACGTGTCACCGGCTATGACGCTCAAAGCAGGCTGGCTATTATAAAACTGGAAGCTCCGCTGTCTGTAGGCGATATCATCGAGTGCTGGGTTAAAGTCGGCGGCAGGGTGAATATCACGGTTACCTCATTGATGATCAGCGGCAGAGATGTTGAAGCTGCTGAAGCCGGCAACGAAGTGGCCATTCCAGTTCAGAGTTCTGTTAAGTTGAATGATCGCGTCTTTAAGACCTTTGATATTCGTTTGACAACAAAGGCAAGATCCTTTTTTGCAGAAGGAGATGGCAGACGCAAAATCGGTGTTGCTGTATCCGTAACTGCCCACAAGGGTCAACCGTTGCTTGTCACATTCCAAGATGAAACTGGGTTTTGCGGCCAAGCGGTGACTGCATTTATTACTGAAGCAGCCCGAAATAGACCGCTAGACGACACCGTAGTGGCTAAACAAGTGGGCAGGTTAGGCAATACCGCTTTTTCTCTTCACAGCTTAACAGCCGACATTGAACCTGGAGTCATGGTACCGGTGAGTGAGATTAATGATGCGCGGCGACGGGCGGTTGAGGCACTTGAACAGGCACGGCTTGAGGCATTTTCCCGGCCACCGCTGCCGGTTAAACCTGCTGTACTTTTGCCAGAACGGTCCTCTGACCGAAAGAGTCGGACCAGACCGGAGCTGTCAGTTAATGTTGATACAGTCGAAAAGGCCGAAGTGGCGCTACAACAGGGAGCCGACATTATTTTGTTCGGCGGCGAAACCTACTCCCATCACCCGATCACTACGGAGGACTACCGACAAGTCGTTGCAGCGGCGCGACGATGCAATAAACGAGTTGTGCTGACCACACCTCGAATTGTCAAGGAGTGGCAGACGCCGTTATTAAAGAAGACGCTGGAGTTGTTTGCTGAGCTGGCGCCAGATTCGATCGGAGTCACGAACATTGGTACTATAGAAATCGCCAAACAAATAACAAATCTGCCGCTAGTAGGCGATTTTCCTCTCAACATATTTAATGTTGCCGCAGTCAATTTCTATGCGGAGCATGGCTTGGTTGGCATGACTCTTTCGCCTGAATTAACGTTCACGCAGATTGCCGATTTAACAGACCGTGTTCCGGTCACACTGGAGTGCTTGGTGCACGGCCGTCTGCCGCTGATGACTTCCGAACATTGTATTGTTGGCAGCAGACTTGGCGGACGGGCTTGCGGAAGCTGCAAGGCTACTTGTGAACAACGCCAGTATTGGCTGCGTGATCGAAAAGGCGAGCGATTCCCTGTGGTTACCGATCAATTCGGCCGTATGCATATTCTCAATGCGAAGGAACTCAGTTTACTACCGCATGTAGCGCAGTTTGGCCGAATCGGGGTAAATGTACTACGCATTGAAGCCAAGGCAGAAGAACCTAAGCGCTTGGGACATATTGTGAGCTTGTATCGTCGCCTGCTTGAACTTGAGGCAGAGCCTTCCAACGAATTACTTGATCAAATTTCTTCCCTCGAGCATGAAAATATTACACGCGGTCATTATTTTCGAGGGGTTTTGAAAGATTAGGAGAGATCAACATGGATGATTCTGTACTTGGAGCGCTCGAATATCTGAAAGTTCGTGAGATGCTGGCTGCCCGGACTGGGTCAGCATTGGGACGAGAATTGGCTGAATCACTTTTGCCTGTGAATGACGAGCATGTTGTCAGACTGAGGTTGGACGAGACTGATGAAGCCGTTCGGCTATTGTCCACTGAGGCGTCTGTACCGTTAGGGGGGGCTCGCGATATTCGGGCGCAACTAAAACGCGCTCGAATCGGCGGCATTTTGGAGCCTTTTGAGATCCAGTTAGTCGGTTCGGTTTTGTATGCATCTCGCCGCATGCGGACCTTCTTTGCCTCTCTACAGAAGCCTTATCTTTTGTTGAATGAGGCTGCGATGCAAATCACGGTGCTTCGTAGTCTCGAAAGTGAGATTGAGAATACAATTGCCGAGAATGGAGATGTACAGGATGATGCTTCGCCTGAGCTCTCAAGACTCAGGCGAGAGATCCGGCAAGGCCAGCATCGGGTTCGCGAAAAGCTGGAGAATATCTTGCGATCCTCCGAATACCAGAAGTATTTCCAGGAAACGCTGGTGACGATCCGAGGAGATCGGTATGTCATACCGGTAAAACAGGAGTATCGGCAGCACTTTCCCGGCATTGTGCATGACCAGTCCTCCAGTGGCGCGACGGTATTTATCGAACCGATGGCTGTTGTCAATCTGAATAATGACTTAAAGCAGGCCCAAGCCGCTGAACGCATTGAGGTGGAACGCATCCTGCAAATGCTGAGCGCAAAGATTGCTCAAGTCGCCGATGTTCTGCAAACTAATTGTGACGTATTGGCCCAATTGGATTTTTGTTTTGCGAAGAGCAAACTAGCTCTGGATATGAAAGCACACTGCCCACAGATCAATACTGACGGCTGGGTGAATCTGCGGCAGGCCAGGCATCCGCTTATACCGGCGGCGGTCGTTGTTCCTATCGATATCTATATTGGCAGACTTTTTTCTACTCTGCTAATCACCGGTCCTAATACCGGCGGCAAGACTGTAGCTCTAAAAACAGTTGGCCTTTTCGCACTAATGACCCAGGCAGGACTGTTTATTCCAGCGGTAGAGGGAGCAGAGATGCCTGTCTTTCAAGGAATTTACGCTGATATTGGCGATGAACAGAGCATTGAACACAGTTTAAGCACATTTTCCGCTCATATGACTAATTTGGTGCGCATATTGAATAAAGTGCAGCCCGGAGACCTAGTGCTAATTGATGAAATTGGCATTGGTACTGACCCCGATGAGGGGGCGACGCTGGCTATGGCAATTCTCGAATATTTACACGATTTGGGCGCGCGTACCATTGCTACAACTCATTTTAGCGAATTGAAGACCTTTGCCTATACGCGTGCTGGGATTGAAAATGCCAGTGTTGAGTTTGATCATCAGACACTGAGGCCTACCTATCGTTTGTTAATTGGGGTGCCCGGTAGTAGTAATGCGTTTCAGATCAGCCGCCGACTGGGACTTTCTGATTCTGTCATTGAGCGGGCCCAGAAGTTGCTCAACAAAGAGCATGGAGAGTTCGAACTGGTGCTGCGTGCCTTAGAAGACGAAAAGAAAGAGTACCATCGCCGCAATGACGAAATAGAAAAGCTTGTGCAACAGTCGAATGAGATGCGGCGCGCCTCGGCTGAAGAACGAGAGTCGCTAGCCGCACGCAAAGCCGAAATATTGAATAAGGCAAAGGCGGATGCTGCTGCGGTCGTTAGACAGGCAAGGCGTGAAGCAGAGGAGATCATTGAACAGTTAAAAGCGCAATGGAACGCCACCAGCGACAAGGAACGTAGTGCAGCTCTTTCTAATGCCAAACAAAGACTCAAGAACGCTATGGGCGACTATGGTCAACTCGAAGATGCTAGGGCAACTCTGCCGAGGGCTAACGCAGCCTCGTTGTTGCCAGGAACAAGGGTGTGGGTGGCTTCGCTTCAACAGCAAGGAACGGTTGTATCAACGAGCGGAGAATCCGTCCTTGTGCAATTAGGTATTCTAAAGATGAATGTTCCGATTACCGATTGTCGCCTTTTGGCGGAAGAAGCTATACCCCCGAAGGCAAATAGAAGCGGTGCCGTGAATTTCAACAAAGTGCAGTCAGCCTCGCGAGAAATGGATATTCGTGGCGTTACTGTTGAGGAAGGTGAGGCCCTACTCGATAAGTTTCTTGATGATGCAGTAGTGGCAGGCCTAACAGACGTTTTAGTCATCCACGGTAAAGGGACTGGTGCTTTGCGCAAAGGTATCCGCGCCTATTTAAAAGACCACCATCATGTAAAAAGTATACAAATTGCTGAGTTAAATGAGGGTGGAGATGGCGCAACTGCGGTCAAATTAAAATAGACTATCATAAGATGATAGACAGCTTGTTGACAACCTATTTTCCAGACCGTTGAGAAATGTCCAGATGTTGTTACCTATGAGACTAGCAACTATCCGACGCAGGAAAACGGAGTAGCATCACTAGGCAGCCCGAGGAAGCGCGCGCAGACAGTACGTTCGCAGGGTACGGCAAGCGCGCTCCCGCAGGGCTAACAACGCAGATGGGCGTTTATCAACGGTCTGACTATCATAGGATGATAGAATTGGTCGTGAAGGAAATGTAAGGGGTGGAGAGTATGCGTGTGAAAAGTCACGAGATGGAAGAACGCGGCGCTTTACAAGTAGCGGAGCTCATGTGTTTGGCCGCTCGCACCGCACCGAAGGGGCGCGGTGTGGATAATCTGGCGACACTCGTTGTGACAGGCAGAGACAAAGATATTCTGTCTGCGGAAATGCGAAAGATTGCCAAAGAATCAGGCTCGCAGTTCTTTGAGCGTGACGCGAATTGTGTTGATAAAGCAGTAGCTGTGATACTGCTCGGACAGAAAGTTAGCGTGATGGGAGTTGTCCCTTGCGGCTATTGTGGCTATGCCAATTGTGCTGAAAATGTAAAACACAAAGGAATGTGCGCTGTTAGTATCGGCGATCTTGGCATAGCTCTCGGCTCGGCCGTTAGTGTGGCTGCGCAGCACCGGGTTGACAACCGTGTCATGTTTTCCATCGGCCGCGCCGCACTAAATCTGGAGTATTTCGAGGAAGCGGTTACTATAGTCTATGGTATTCCGCTGAGTGTAAGCGGCAAGAGTCCATTCTTTGATCGAGGCTAGTCAAGACAGTCAAGAACGCTCATAAAGCCCCATCTGCGTTGCACCCGTACAGGGCAGGCAGCCAACTCCATTGAACAGGACGTTCAGGTGCCGCGAAGGCCATGGACGGCCGAGAGCGGCGAATGCGCTAAAGCGCCAAGAGTTGCGCACTTAGCCCCGCCACCCCATTGCTAGCGTACCCTTTTGTACGCGTCGCTGCCGGGGCGGTGGGGCTGCCATTCTGCCCTCAGGTTTATCACTAGCCTCGTAGGCAACAACACCTGGGCCTTTCTGAGCGGTCTTGATGAAGTGATAAGATATCTAGGCAAGTAAAAACCAGCCTTTTCTAGGCTGGTTTTTTGCAGTTAAAAACTAGACTTCCAATTTAAATAACGGCTATTAGCTGTTTTTTTTTCTGCCGGATCACGGGGAATAATGTGTGGCGCTTCCTCAGCTTCCGGCGCGACCGGAAGCGCCCGGGGCTCCCCCTTCGGTTCAGCCTTCTCCTGCTTTGGGCTTTCGGGCTTTTCGCCTCCTCCCATACTGTTAATTAAACCGAGAACAGTCGCAATGGTCGTAGGGTTCAGTTTAGACTTCATTTGTGGGCTATTGAGCAAAGGGAGTAAGGACATCAACGCATCTGGCGAGGGACCCGTGCCGTCGCCTTTCGTTAGGTCGCCAAGAAGCTTACCCAGCCCGCCCACAGCTGATGGCGCCGCCACGGCAGAGGTTGAATGAGTGTTGCGTTGGAGAATGGAAATCAGGCAGAACAGAGTTAAAATATTGATCAGGGCATCATAACTCGCTCCGTCGTTAACCATCTTCTCCGTAATGCGGAAGATCGTATTCCATAAGGAAACTGGAGCATCGGCAGTTTCAGTCGCCATACTTGTTCCTCCTTAAAACAGGCCGGGGATTTTAGGAAGATTCAATTCACCAGCCAACTTATCCATAGCTGTTTTATGCATTTCGCGTGACTGAATGAATCCGTTATTAATAGTGGTAATCAATAAATCTTGTAGCAGAGTAGCCGACTCGGGAGTAATATATTTGGGATTGATTTCAAGGGCTACAATTTGCTGCTGCCCATTGAGCGTTACTTTTACCATATCGCTGCCCGATACTTCGATCAATTCATTTTTTAACTGTTCCTCCATATTCGCAACATTTTGCTGTAGCCGCTTCACCATTTCCATTACATTACCGAACTGCTCCAACACAATTATTCCTCCTTTCGCATAAGGTTTTGCTATTTGGGATTCCTTTTACAGACTAGTTTCATATAATACCTATAGAGACCACCTAAAGGGGGGTGACAGATTATGCGCCTTCGAAAATGGCGACTTCGTGGAAAACATCCACAAGCGGTTGCCACTACTGCGACACAGGTAACTTCCAAAGAAGCAAAAGTGGCCGAACCTGTCAGACCAGATGCTATATCTGGTTTGCTGCGCAGGGTAATTAATAATCCAGAGTTTCCTGTACAATTGATGATGGTCATGCTGACAATGTCGTCTGGTAATGTTCGTATGGACCGAAAAATTGACACCATGAGTGCAACCGTGGAAACTGTTCGCAACATTACCAACTTGTTAACCAATACGATGCAGTCGCTTAAAACCGCTGCTGAAGCGCCTCAACAAATTCGTCGTATGTTGCAATAAAAACTTTCGACTCAAGGACCACTAGTAACACTTTTCGCTCCAAATCCATATATTGAACTAGAAAGGTGGATGGCGCTAAAGTGTACGCGGCACATAACCGCCTTTATGAATATACCTTGAAGGAGGTAATGATCAGTGTCAAGATGGTGTGGTTTCGGCGGTGGCGGATCCAGCGTGGTATGGATTATCATCATCATTTTATTGCTGTTCTTCTTTGACGAGGGAGATACCTCAATCTAAACTTGTCAGCGTCCTGATTACAGGATAAAAAATTGGCGAACGCGTTACAGCCGCGGCCGCCGCACTCTGAACAAGCATAAAGGGGGTAACCAGTAATGGCAAGAGGATGCGGATTTGGCGGATTCAATGGTGTATGGATCATCATCATCATCATCCTGCTGCTCTTCTTTGTAGAAGAAGATACTACTTGTATCTAAAGGGTACTTATGCCTGGGAACACGCGTGAGCGTGTTCCTGCATTATTTGAGCGATACTGTTCAGATATCAAATCACTACATGTATATGCGCTCAAAGCAAAAAAAACACGCGTTATTCGCGCGTGTTTTTTTTGCTTGCCAGACGATTATGTTCCAGGTTTGGCTGAAACCGGTTTATCGGGTGGTGGCGGTGGTGGTATGGGGGCAGTTGTGTCACCGCGGGGTGGGGGTGGTGGCAGCTTTTCGTCTGCCTTAGCGGGATCGGACTTACTATCGGGCAGATCTTTTTCGCCTGGTTTTTTTTCCTTTTTCGGGTCATATGTTGAGATTTTATTAGGTTGTGTCCCCGAAATAAATAGTTCTGTACGAGCGTCTTTATCCTTAGGATCTTTTGCTAATAGGCCATCCTTAGTTGATACTGTTGCTGTGACAAACCCGCTGGGGCGCGGGAAGTCGCGCCAAGGCATTTTGGCTACAGCTGCGCTCATAAACTCTTGCCAAATAGTGGCAGGGATTGTGCCGCCAGTAATTCCATCCAAGTACTCGTTATTATCGTTACCCATCCAAACAGCAGTAACTAAATCTGGTGTATAGCCGATGAACCAGGCATCGTTGTAATCACTGGTCGTACCGGTTTTACCGGCTGCCGGTCGTCCAATATTTGCGCCAGTTCCCGTGCCTCGCTGCAGGACGCCTTTCATCATATCTGTAAGAAGGTATGCACTTCGTTCGTTAATTACTGCTTTGCCTTGGGGCTTGTTTTCTTCTAGGACTTGACCATTACGACCAACTACCTTGACAATAGCTGTGGGTTCCATTCTTACCCCCTGATTGGCCAAAACACCATAAGCGCTGGCAATTTCCAGTGGAGTAACGCCACGAGTAAGACCGCCTAACGACATCGCGAGATTACGATCGTTGACTGATCCCTGCATAACTAATGTGGATATTCCCATTTGCTGCGCTAAGTACAACGCCTTATCCGGCCCGACCTGTTGGGCCAATTGCACGGCAACGCCGTTTAACGATAGTTCAAGTGCTGTGCGAAGCGGAACTGGTCCGCGAAATTTATGATCATAGTTCAGCGGAGTCCAGCCGCCAGCATAGGTGATTTTCTTATCGTCGACGATTGAGGCGGCAGTCATGCCATTCTCCACGGCAGCTAAATAGACGAATGGTTTAAAGGCTGAGCCCGGTTGGCGTTCTGCCAAGACGGCACGGTTGAATTGGTCGCCGCCTCGGCCACCGACCATAGCTTTAATATAACCGGTGTGAGGGTCAATACAAACCAACGCGCCTTGGGGCTGTTTAACCCCTTTAATTTGGCCGGTCGTTGGTAATTGTGTCATGACCTTTTCGGCAGTTTTCTGTAGATCGATATCCAAAGTCGTATAGATTTTTAGTCCGTCCTTGTAAACGGCATCTGCTCCATACTTATCGATTAGAATTTGTGTGATATAGTCGATGAAATATGCGCCTACCCCAGAGGGATCGCCTGACTTAGCAGCCAACTTTATCTCTGCTTTTGCCGCTTTACCGGCAGTAGTGCTGTCAATAAAGCCATACTTCACCATCTGATCTAATACTATCATTTGGCGTTCTTTAGCAACTTTAATGTTATTTAAGGGAGAATAATAGTTAGGGCTTTTGGGAATGCCCGCAAGAAGAGCGCACTCACCAAGGGACAAATCTTCTACATTTTTCCCGAAATATACTTGAGCGGCAGCTTGCACCCCATACGCGCCCGCGCCGAAGTAAATTTGGTTTAGGTACATTTCAAAAATCTCTTGTTTAGAATACTGACGTTCAATTTGCAGAGATAGTACTGCTTCCTGGATTTTACGCTTTAACGTTCGCTCTTGCGTCAATAAGGCATTCTTGGCCAGTTGTTGAGTTATCGTGCTGCCGCCTTCAGATACTCCGCGGTCAAGGATATTAGATAAAACTGCCCGACCAATCGCGCGGACATCAATACCTGAGTGCTGATAAAACCGGATATCCTCCGCTGCTAAAAAAGCGGATTGCAGATTTTTAGGAATCTTGCTCAAACTGACCGGAATACGATTTTCAACCGAATGAATGGTTGTGATCAGCTTTCCGTTTACGTCAAACATTTGCGAAGACGCAGCCGGGCGAAATTCTCCTGATAGGCCAGGTGCAGTATGGATGCTGGCAGTAAGAAAGCCTAGCCCAGCCCCGGTAACCATCACAATAAAAATGATAATAGCAATTGCAATGAATGGGGTATAATTCTTTTTCGCGGGACGTTTAGACGGTTTGCTTTCTTGTTTGCTGTTCGTCGAACTCATGGAGCGCCTCCTTGCTCATAACATGGTAAATATTATAGCACAACATGGCAAATGGTAACAGATGTTGTCTAGATTGCAATTTAGATGGCATTATGCTATAATTCCGACATAGTCGTACCAAAATTAGGGAATGTCTTCATAGTAGCTTTTAAGACAGTGAGGGATATAAAAATGGAATCAGTTGAGCATCAATTAGAATGTATTAAACGTGGAGTAGCGGAAATCCTGCCTGAGGCTTCGCTAGTCGAGAAATTGCGGCGCTCAGTTGCAACCGGGACTCCCTTGCGGGTAAAGTTAGGACTCGATCCTACGGCGCCGGATATTCATTTAGGCCACACCGTCGTCTTACGTAAATTAAAACAGTTCCAAGACTTGGGACATCAAATAATAATCGTTATTGGCGATTTCACAGGCCGCATTGGCGATCCTTCAGGAAAAAGTGAGACTCGCAAACAATTAACCGAAGAAGCGATTCAAGTTAATGCTCGGACTTATGAAGAGCAAATCTTCCGAATCCTCGACAGGGAGAAAACGGAAGTTGTATTCAACAGTTCTTGGTTGGCACCATTGAATTTTGCCGACGTTGTTAAATTAGCAGCCAAGTATACTGTGGCGAGAATGCTTGAACGCGAGGATTTCAGTAAACGGTTTAAAGAGTGTCGGCCCATTAGTGTTCATGAGTTCTTTTATCCGCTCATGCAAGGTTACGACTCTGTTGCGTTGAAGGCGGATATTGAGTTTGGCGGCACTGATCAGAAGTTTAATCTATTGATGGGACGACATCTCCAAGAAGAATATGGGCAAGAACCGCAAATTGCCATCATGATGCCGATTCTTGAAGGTCTTGATGGTGTTAATAAGATGTCAAAGAGCCTCGGTAATTATATCGGCATCAACGAGGCACCAACCGAAATTTATGGCAAGGCGATGTCGATTCCTGATGAATTAATGGCAAGATATTATGAACTGGTTACTGATGCATCTAATGACGAATTGGCCAACATTAAACTGGAACTAACAAGTGGAGCCCTGCACCCCCGTGATGCAAAAATGCGCTTAGCTCATACTTTGGTTCGTTTGTACCATGGAGAGGAAGCGGCCAACTTAGCGCAAGCTGAATTCGTGAAAGTATTTCAGCAACATGACATGCCTGATAACATTCCGGAAATTGTTGTTCCGGATAAAAGTAAAATCTGGCTGCCAAAATTGCTAGTACAGCTAAATTTAGCGGCTTCGAACGGTGAAGCCAAACGTAGCATTCAGCAAGGCGCTGTAAAAATTGATGGACACAAGGCTGCTGATCCGGATGCTGAAATTGAACCTGTAACAGGTATGATACTGCAGGTTGGTAAAAGACGATTCGCAAAAATCATTTAAACAATGCAAGACTGTTTCCTTCTATATGAAGAGAACAGTCTTTTAATTTGCACCCTCTGCAGGTTCTTCCCATATACTATTAAACGATATATCGGTGGGGGGAGTAGCATGAGATTTCTCACCAGACGAAGGCGGATTTTCCCCAAAAAGACATTGTTTATCATCTGCTTACTCTTCGTTTTTATTTATTCGTTCTGGCAAATAGAGACCAACCTAAAACCCACTCTGTTGACACTAGCTGAAACCAAGGCGAGAGTTATCGCTACTCAGACAATCAATACGGTAATTATGCAAAAGGTCAGTCAAACAGCATCTCCTAACCAACTCGTTAATGTTCATCTCGACAACCGCGGGCGGGTAGTTCTTATTCAGCCGAATGCAATGGCCTTTAACAAATTGGCAACGGAAACCACGATGGAAGCTCAAGAAGCGCTAAAGTTAATCACCGAAGAGCACATCTACATACCAACTGGTCAAATCTTCGGCAGCCAACTTTTTGCTAGCCACGGTCCTAAGATTGAAGTCTCAATTCTTCCGGTCGGTACTGTTGAGGTCAAGGTTATTGATAAGTTTGAACATGCTGGCATTAATCAGACTCGGCACATGGTATACCTTGCAGCAACAACCAGTATGCGGATCGTTGTGCCGCTTGTAAGTAAGGCTATTGTTGTAAACACGCAAGTGCCAATTGCTGAATATATCGTTGTCGGCGATGTTCCAAGCACCTATTTACAGTTGCCCTTTCAATTCCCAGAGGACGGCGGCGGAAACGGCAAAACCGAAATTCATTAATTTGACACACGCATTATTCCAGATGTGTGTGTCATTTTCCATTAAGTACCTGGTTTGTAATAGAGTATAACTGTTGACAACGTATTTGGCCTGTGGTAGTATATAAAAGTCGCCGAGCGGTATCCGTAACGACAAGGAAACAGAAAATGTGTGTTGACAAGTCAGGGTGGCTGTGTTAACATATATAAGCGTCGCCGGTAACGGCAACGGCGGTTGTAAGCAGCGGAGCTGCTGGCAGCCGAAAGCTC
>NZ_LSGP01000011.1 GCF_001611555.1 Anaerosporomusa subterranea | reverse complement strand
GGATAGGTAGTCGCAGGTTTGTAAAAGCACTCGCTAGAAAGCGAGTGCTTTTTTGTTTTTAAAATTATTGAGCTCCGAGGTCTTGTGACATAAGACTCACTGCCATTTGCGGTGATAGAGGCCCAGGTAGTTGAATTTTGGCAGAAGTTCATGGCTACGAGCAACCAAAGGATTTATTTCAGATCAGTTCCGAAGAAAGAACTGAAAATAAATAGAATACCTTAAACTATATATAAGTTTTCATAGACCGTTCCTCTTTGCTCGATGGCAAAAGAAAGTCTAGTTTACATATTGACAGTAATAATATTTCATGATATTATAAACATCCGCCACTAAGTTAATATTGCGGTCGCGATAGAACAGCAGAGACTTCTAGCCCCAGGAGCTAGTGGGGGCACCTCGTGCTGGTTTAAATTACGCGACCCTGCCATGAATATCGCGGGATGGAGCAGTTGGTAGCTCGTCGGGCTCATAACCCGAAGGTCGTAGGTTCAAGTCCTGCTCCCGCAACCAATATGGAGTGGTACTCAAGTGGCTGAAGAGGACGGTTTGCTAAATCGTTAGGGGATGCAAGTCCCGCCAGGGTTCAAATCCCTGCCACTCCGCCACACAATGGCCCGTTGGTCAAGCGGTTAAGACACCGCCCTTTCACGGCGATTACGGGGGTTCGAATCCCCCACGGGTCACCATTTCCCGGGCGATTAGCTCAGCCGGGAGAGCGCCTGCCTTACAAGCAGGATGTCGGCGGTTCGATCCCGTCATCGCCCACCATTTCCTTTGCTATGCGGCCCTGTGGTGTAGCGGTCTAACATGCCGCCCTGTCACGGCGGAGATCGACGGTTCAAATCCGTTCAGGGTCGCCATTATGACTCCGTAGCTCAGCTGGATAGAGCGTTTGACTACGAATCAAAAGGTCGCAGGTTCGAATCCTGCCGGGGTCACCATTTTTCCTTTCTTGCTAGTTCATAATGCTGGTGTAGCTCAATTGGTAGAGCAGCTGACTTGTAATCAGCAGGTTGGGGGTTCAATTCCTCTCGCCAGCTCCATAGTTCTATTATGGAGGGATTCCCGAGTGGCTAAAGGGAGCAGACTGTAAATCTGCCGTCGTTGACTTCGGTGGTTCGAATCCACCTCCCTCCACCATTATGGCGGCGTAGCTCAGTTGGCTAGAGCAATCGGTTCATACCCGATCGGTCCGCGGTTCAAATCCGTGCGCCGCCACCATTCCTTCTATACCATCTGTTAATCGGGGCGTGGCTCAGCTTGGTAGAGCACCTGGCTTGGGACCAGGGGGTCGCAGGTTCGAATCCTGCCGCTCCGACCATGATCTTCTCCATAATTATGCGGAAGTAGCTCAGCGGTAGAGCATCGCCTTGCCAAGGCGAGGGTCGCGAGTTCGAATCTCGTCTTCCGCTCCATTTACCAAATCTTGCTGCGAAGTACTAATTACTTTTGCAGAAAGTTCTAGTTGACACATCGCTGGGCATGTGTTAACATAATTAAGCTGTCGCAAGACAGGCTGCCAGAATAATGCAGGGCACTTCCGGTTTTTAGATATGTATACGGTGAAATTATCCGTGTATGATATGCCGCGTTGCCTCTGAGACCCTGGTCAGTTACCAAAAAGAAACATGTTGACACAGCCTAAGCGCTGTGGTAAGATGTTCAAGCGTCACCGGTGACGGTAACGCAGCGATTGAAGCGAACGAGTAAATGCCGTTTGTTGAAACGCGAAGCTCCTTGAAAACTGAACAATGTAGGTAAGGAAAGTTAATGCCAGATGTGCGAGTCTGTCGCAAGACAGACAACTAACAATAGTTTCTTAGTTATTCGAGCCATCAAAAGGCTTCAATAAAACTTTATTGGAGAGTTTGATCCTG
>NZ_LSGP01000010.1 GCF_001611555.1 Anaerosporomusa subterranea | reverse complement strand
TAAAGTGGTCCCTATGTCAAGGACATTATAAAAAGAGAGTTATGCTATTAAAAGCTGATTTCTGTATTGAACAGGGGTCAGCTTTTTTAAATTCCACTGACAACGATAATTATTATAATAGTCCATGTAATCATCAATTACTGATTGGAGTTCATTTAAACTCGTACAATCTTTATAGTTTATTTCATCCTTCATATGTCCAAAGAATGATTCTTGAGGAGCATTATCCCAACAATTACCACGTCTTGACATAGATTGACCAAGTTTATATGACTTTAATAACTTCTGAAATTTAGGACTTGTATAATGACTTCCTTGGTCTGAATGAATAAATGCTTCTTCTATAAATCTAAAATTCTTATTTTTCATCAATTTGTGAATTGTAGTTGTAGCAATATCTAAAGTGATTCTATCAGATAAGTTATAAGCTAGTATTTCGTTAGTAGATGCATCTTTAATGGTCGATAAATAGGCCATACGGCCCCCACTGTATGGTAAATATGTTATATCGGTAAGTAATACTTTCCATGGAGTATTTTGTTTAAAATCTCTATTCAAAAGATTAGACACAACAGTATGTTCCTTAGTAGCTTTCGCTATTTGCTTATATGGATTTGCTTTGCGAATTGGGCAAACTATTTGGTATTTACGCATAATTCTTTGAATGCGCTTTCTACTATAGATTATGTTAAATTCATTATTCAATGTCATTTTAATAGATCTAGAACCCCGTTTATATCCTCTATGGTTGTAAGCTTTTAAGATTATATCCTTTAAAAATAAATCTTCATCTTCTCGTTGCAAACGTTGATCGGCAGATTTTAAATAACTATAATACCCTGAACGGGATACGCATGCCGTGTTACACAAATAACTAACCAAATTTGGCATATTTATTTTGTTAACAGTTAGTTTAATTAATTCAAATGCTTCTGCTGCGGATAGCTTATAATTTTTCACCTGCCTTTCTCGCAGCTCTAATTTTTTTAGCATTTCAACCTCAGCTTTCAAATATGCGATTTCCGCATCCTTCTTCGCTATTAATTCATTCTGAGTAAGCTTACGCTCTCGCGGGCGCCCGCTGTTAGTTCTTCTTGTATCATCTAATCCTAAAACACCATGTTTTTCAAAACTCTTTCTCCATCTATCACTAGCAGTTTCTGCACGCTTTATTCCAATTATATCAATATCAAACCCTGCTTCTTCGAAGATAACTCTTGAAGTTTTTCCCTTACTATATTCAGCTATAAAATGTATTTTAAATTCATTGGTATATGTTATCGCTTTTTCACTTATATTTAGGACGTACTTATTTTTAGATAATAATTCTATATCCCTATTGCTAAATAATTTTTTGCTCATAAATAATCCACCTCATAATTAATTGTACAAAAAAAGAACCTATGAAAATAGACTCTTTTTTATATGTGTCTACTTTATAGGTTCCATTTTA
>NZ_LSGP01000009.1 GCF_001611555.1 Anaerosporomusa subterranea | reverse complement strand
TAACTGGCGTTGTCACTCTTCCAGAAGGCGTAGAAATGGTTATGCCTGGCGATAACATCCAAATGTCAATCGAACTGATCACTCCGATCGCGATTGAAGAAGGTTTGCGTTTCGCGATTCGTGAAGGCGGTCGTACCGTCGGCGCTGGCGTTGTAACCTCGATCTCCCAGTAGTAGTGCCGGGAGCGCAGACGCGCTCCCGTTATTTGTTTAATCGCAAACAAGTATAAAAAATGGTACAACGGGGCATGCCTAATGCATACTGGATATTATAAAGAAGACTAAGATTCAACTGGAGTTTCTTGACTCCATCTGAATCTTAGTCGCCTTGTGAATGAGGCTCGAAATCTTTGAATTCGCTCAGCCGAAGGCTCACTTTAGGGGTTCGAGCGACAGCCTGTTAGTCCCTGACCTAAAAGGGCGGAGGCTTACAGGCTGTGCGAAGGCGAAACAAAGCCGGGCAGGATGATTGAATGCCTAAACACCCGGGTATGTGGACTATTGACATGCCTTTTCAAGTGTGATACATTATATTAGCGATATTTTGAAAAGCTTGCTATTTTACGGCTGAAAGAGGTGTGTAACGTGCGTATCGCGATTACGTTGGCCTGTGGGGATTGCAAATCACGCAACTACCAGTCCAATAAAAACAAAAAAAATGATCCTGACAGATTAGAATTCAACAAGTACTGCAAGTTCTGCAAAAAACAGACTTTACACAAAGAAACGAAATAACGTATAATAAATTTCGTGCTCTAGGGGTGTAGCTCAACTGGTAGAGTAGCGGTCTCCAAAACCGTTGGTTGCGGGTTCGATTCCTGCCGCCCCTGCCAGTCTTTGCAGTATGCGGCAGTATGCGGCAGTATGATACGGGGATGTGAGAAAATGGCTGCTCAAGAAACGGCGGTACAGACGAATACGTCGCGCATTAAAAAGTTCGTTCGCGAAGTCCGGGCTGAACTGAAAAAAGTCTCCTGGCCGACGCGGCGTGAGTTAGTTGCTTACACGGGAGTAGTTTTTGTTTCCGTGGTCGTCGTAGCGGCTCTAATTTGGATAATTGACACGTCCTTTACAGGACTGTTGAAGGCTATCATCAAGTAGGGGGTGAGACGACGCCGCGGCGTCCCTTATGGCTATGGAATCCGAAAGAAATTGGTATGTCATCCATACATACTCTGGCTATGAAAATAAAGTAAAGACCAACTTGGAAAGAAAAGTCCATTCTATGGGGATGGAGAATGAAATTTTCCAGGTTCTTGTGCCGATGGAAGACGAAGTCGAAATCAAAGGCGACAAGAAAAAGATCACAAAGAAGAAGGTCTTTCCAGGGTATGTTTTGGTTGAAATGATTGTAAACGACCGGTCTTGGTATGTTGTTCGCAATACGCCAGGTGTAACCGGATTCGTTGGGTCCGGCACCAAGCCCACCCCATTAAGCCCAGCTGAAATCAAACGTATTTTGAAGTCTATGGGTATTGAAGAAACCCGCCCTAAAATTGACATCCATCCCAAAGAAATTATCCGTATTACTTCGGGCGCATTTGAGAATTGGTCAGCCACCGTGCTTGAGATATATCCAGAACGAGGCAAGCTGAAAGTTCTGGTGAATATGTTTGGGCGCGAAACTCCTATAGAACTCGATTTTTCACAAGTGGCTAAAATGTAAGATCGTTACCTAACGTGGGAGGGTTTCCAAAACCCGCTTGACCACATCTTTTGATAGTAAGGAGGTGTAATCGTGGCTAAGAAGGTTGTTAAGCTTGTCAAACTACAAGTTCCTGCTGGCAAGGCGACTCCCGCTCCTCCCGTCGGCCCCGCTTTAGGCCAAGCTGGCGTGAATATTATGGCGTTTGTCAAGGAGTTCAACGAGAGAACCGCTGCTCAGGCGGGTCTTATCATCCCGGTAGAGATTACTGTCTTTGAAGACAGATCCTTTAGCTTTATTACCAAGACCCCGCCGGCCGCTGTGCTTTTGAAAAAGGCTGCTGGCATAGAAACTGCTTCCGGCGAACCGAACAAGAAGAAGGTTGCTAAGGTCTCTCGGAATAAAGTACGTGAGATTGCAGAAAGCAAAATGCAGGACCTCAATGCAGCCAGCGTCGAAGCTGCTATGCGTATGATTGAAGGAACCGCGCGTAGTATGGGCATTGATATTGTTGACTAATCTCATTTACTGGCGCATTGGTTGCGCTGGCCGTCGGTTATGACGGATGTGGGAGGATTATCCGCTAATACCACAAACAGGAGGCTATTGTATGGCTAAACATGGAAAAAAGTATGCTGAGGCCATAAAGCTTATCGATATCGCGAAGCTTTATGATCCAGAAGAAGCAATCGAGCTTATTAAGAAAACGGCGACTGCAAAATTTGACGAGACTGTTGAGCTAGCGGTTAAGCTTGGTGTTGATCCTAAGCACGCTGATCAACAAGTCCGTGGCGCGGTAGTTCTTCCTTTTGGTACAGGTAAAACTAAACGCGTACTAGTATTTGCTAAAGGCGAGAAAGCCAAAGAAGCTGAACTCGCTGGCGCTGATTTTGTCGGCGCTGAGGATATTGTTGCTAAGATTCAGGGAGGCTGGACGGATTTTGATGTGGCTGTAGCCACTCCTGACATGATGGCTCTTGTCGGTCGTCTTGGCAAAATCCTGGGTCCTAAGGGCTTAATGCCTAACCCTAAAGTAGGCACAGTAACTCCAGATTTAACTCGAGCTATCAATGAGATTAAAGCTGGTAAGATCGAATATCGTACTGATAAGGCTGGCAACATTCATGCACCTATCGGCAAGATTTCTTTCGAAAACGAAAAACTTTTGAAAAATTTCCAAGCCTTAATCGACATTTTGATTAAGGTGAAGCCTGCAGCCGCTAAAGGTCAGTATATGCGCAACATCAGCGTCAGTACGACCATGGGACCCGGCATTCGGGTGAACCCACTCAAAGCCCCCGGCAAGAAAGAATAACTTCTATCTTAACTTCATAGTTGGGCTATAGACAGCAGGTGTCTCTTAAACGTAAGTGACAGTAGTCCGCCTGCCGAGGCCGGGGAAAAAGGCGCAGTGTTTTGGTTATGCCTTTAACGACCTCCGGTACTATTGCCGAGAGGTCGTTTTTGATTATCCAAGAGTTAATCCGCTAAAGGAGGTGGAAAAGAAATGCCGATTACTACCGAAAAGGAACAACTCGTAGCTGAGCTATCTGATAAGCTGACTCGTACTAAAGGTGCGGTACTAACCACGTATAGTGGTTTGTCTGTTGCTCAAGACACTAAGCTTCGCCGTAAGTTGCGTGAAGCAGAAGTCGAATATCGTGTGGTGAAGAATACGCTGACCCGCATTGCGGCAGCAAAAGCAAATATCACCGGACTCGACAAACATCTTGAGGGTACCACTGCAATTGCAATTTCCTACACAGACCCTGTAGCTCCTGCTAAAGTTCTCTCAGAATTTGTTAAAGAGCTTAAGGGAAAAAACCTGGAAATTAAAGCTGGTATCGTCGAAGGTAAAGTTATTGATGCTAATGGTGTAAAATCACTGGCAAGCCTACCTTCGCGCGAGGTTCTCCTCGCTCAACTGCTGGCAGGTATGCAATCGCCGATCGTTGGACTGGTCAACGTTCTGCACGGAACCACACGGAATCTGGTTTGTGCGCTTGAAGCCATTCGCAAACAAAAAGAATCCGCATAAGCTAACTAATTTAGCTTGACTGGATAATTAAAATTAATTAAATTAAATTTTGGAGGGTTTTATAATGAATAAAGAACAAATCATGGAAGCCATTGAGCAAATGACTGTCCTCGAACTGTCCGAACTGGTGAAAGCTCTGGAAGAAAAATTTGGCGTATCTGCTGCTGCTCCTGTAGCAATGGCTGCTGCTCCTGCGGCTGCTGCTCCTGCGGCTGCTGAAGAACAAACTGAATTTGACGTAATCCTGACCAGCGCTGGCGCTGCCAAGATCAACGTTATCAAAGTTGTTCGCGAACTGACTGGCCTTGGCTTGAAAGAAGCAAAAGATTTGGTTGACGGCGCTCCGAAACCTGTCAAAGAAAAAATCTCCAAAGCTGATGCTGAAGCGATTAAAGCTAAATTGGTTGAAGCTGGCGCATCTGTCGACGTTAAGTAATTCCCAAAATACAGTATCGAAAAAAGACGCTCCGTGTGGGGCGTCTTTTTTTATGTACTCAGTGCATTGACATTTATGAAATTGTATGCTAACATTATTAATCGCGGTACATATTACCCTTTTTTCGTATACATATTTAATTTCTTACGGTATAAACTCTTTGTTCCCAGGAAATAGTAATATAATGGAGGATGAAATACCCTTTCATCGGCTGAAAAAGGCAAGGTCCTTACCATCAATGCAAGAACCTTGCTTATTTTCGTATTTAGTGTTTACCGTTTAATGCAGCTTTATGCTTTGCCATTCATTGTTTAATTTGGGCTAAGGGGTGAAGGATACAATGTTCAATCCTGTTCCGGTGGGCAAGAAGGCCAGATACAGCTACGCCAAAATTAACGAAGTGCTGGACATGCCTAACCTCATCGAAATTCAGAAGAATTCGTATGAGTGGTTTCTCAGAGAAGGCTTGCAAGAAATATTTAGTGATATTTCGCCAATCCAGGACTTCACGGGCAATCTTGTCCTTTCTTTTGTCAGTTTTACTCTGGGTGAACCGAAGTATGCTGTCGAGGAGTGCAAAGAGCGCGATGTTACATATTCCGCGCCGCTCAAGGTCAGCGTTCGTTTATTCAGTAAAGAGACCGGTGAAATTAAGGAATCAGAAGTGTTCATGGGAGACTTTCCCCTGATGACAGAGAATGGAACGTTCATCATAAATGGTGCTGAGCGTGTCATTGTCAGCCAGTTGGTTCGTTCTCCCGGCGTATATTACAATGAGTCGATCGATACTAGTGGCAAAAAATTATATAACGCTACCGTCATTCCTAATCGCGGCGCCTGGCTTGAGCTGGAAACTGATGCGAATGATATCATTTCTGTCCGGGTTGATCGCACGCGGAAACTCCCTGTCACTGTGCTAATTCGTGCACTTGGTTTTGCTTCTAAGAATACGATACTAGAATTGTTTAACGATGATTCCCGGATTCGCGCAACTCTAGATCGTGATAATACTGAATCGCGGGAAGAAGCTTTGGTTGAGATCTATAAGCGTTTACGTCCCGGCGAACCGCCTACTGTTGACAATGCCGCGCAGTTGCTGGAATCTCTGTTTTTCGATGCCAAGCGTTATGATTTAGCCACAGTTGGACGTTATAAATTAACTAAAAAATTAGGTTGGCGCAGACGGCTGATGGGGAAAACCCTTCATCAAGCCATAGTAGATGCTGACGGTGAAATCGTTGCACCTGAAGGCGCAGTTGTTGATGAGAAGATATTGAAACGTCTGGAAGAGCATCGTGTATTTGCCGATAATAAGCTGATAGAAGTGAAAATTCGTCAAAAAGATGGTACAGTGATTAAGATGAATTGCAACCCAACGCTGCCATATAATCATCGTACAATCACCAGAGAAGATATTATTGCAACCATCAGCTATCTGCTTAATTTGATTGAAGGTCATGGCAATACTGATGATATTGACCATTTAGGTAATCGCCGTTTGCGGTCAGTGGGTGAATTGCTGCAAAATCAGTTCCGCATTGGTTTATCAAGAATGGAACGGGTTGTTAAAGAGCGTAGTACCATCCAAGATACGGATGTCATCACGCCACAGGCACTTATTAATATTCGACCAGTTGTTGCGGCGATCAAAGAGTTTTTTGGTTCTAGCCAGTTATCACAGTTTATGGATCAAACCAACCCGCTGGCTGAATTGACCCATAAACGCCGTCTTAGCGCACTGGGACCAGGTGGCTTGAGCCGGGAACGCGCTGGTTTCGAGGTTCGCGATGTTCACTACTCTCACTATGGTCGCATGTGCCCAATCGAGACTCCTGAGGGTCCAAATATCGGTCTAATCGGCTCCCTGTCTACCTTTGCCCGTATTAATGAATTTGGTTTTCTGGAGACTCCCTATCGCAAAGTTGATAAGGAGAATCGCAAAGTAACAGATGAAGTCGTCTACTTGACTGCAGACGAAGAAGACGAAATGATTGTCGCTCAGGCTAATGACGAACTAAACGAAGATAGTTGGTTTGTTGAGCCTCGCGTGATGGCACGCTATAAAAATGAGATTCTCGTCGTTCTGCCTGAAAAAGTGGACTATATGGATGTTTCACCGAAGCAAGTTGTCTCCATTGCAACAGCCATGATCCCGTTTTTGGAGAATGATGACGCGAACCGTGCGCTGATGGGAGCTAACATGCAACGCCAGGCTGTACCGCTGCTGCGGACACAGGCCCCGCTTGTGGGTACTGGTATGGAATATAAGGCTGCAAGAGATTCAGGTGTCGTTGCGTTGGCGAAAAACGCGGGGACTATTGAGTCAGTTACAGCTAAGGAAATCGTTGTTCGCACCGATGCCAATACTCTTGATCGCTATAAGCTCCTTAAATACCTTCGTTCAAACCAAGGGACTTGCATTAACCAAAAACCCATTATCTTTAAGGGTGAGCGAGTGGAGAAAGGGACTGTCCTGGCTGATGGCCCTTCGACTGATAAAGGCGAACTAGCACTTGGTTTTAACGTCTTGGTAGCATTCATGCCCTGGGAAGGCTACAATTACGAGGATGCTATTCTGCTAAGTGAGCGCCTGGTAAAAGAAGATATCTTCACCTCCATACATATTGAAGAATATGAGTGTGACTCCCGCGATACCAAGTTGGGACCAGAAGAGATCACTCGTGATATTCCTAATGTCGCTGAAGAAGTACTGCGCGACTTGGATGATCGCGGTATAATCCGCGTTGGCGCGGAGGTTCGCCCTGGCGATATCTTGGTTGGCAAGGTTACTCCAAAAGGTGAAACCGAATTAACAGCTGAAGAACGATTGTTACGCGCTATTTTTGGTGAAAAAGCGCGTGAAGTCCGTGATACATCGCTGCGTGTTCCTCATGGAGAAGCTGGCAAGATTGTCGATGTAAAGGTCTTTAGTCGCGAGAACGGTGATGAATTACCGCCTGGAGTTAATCAACTGGTGCGCGTCTACATCGCTCAGAAACGCAAGATATCTGAAGGCGATAAAATGGCAGGTCGTCACGGTAACAAGGGCGTCGTATCCCGGATTATGCCGGAAGAAGATATGCCTTTCATGGCTGACGGTACGCCGGTACAGATTGTTCTCAACCCATTGGGCGTACCTTCACGTATGAATATCGGTCAGGTCTTGGAGACTCACTTAGGTTATGCTGCCGCCGTGTTAGGCATGCAAGTTAAAAATGGTGACCCCCATGTGGAAGAGAGATTAAAAGCTAATGGTTACAATTTCGCTAAGCATGGTTTGCCCAAACCAGATATCGCCGGTATTCATTTGGCAACTCCGGTCTTCGACGGTGCATCAGAGCAAGAAGTAGTAAAGACCTTAGAAGTAGCCGGTCTACCTGCAAATGGCAAGAGCACTCTTTATGATGGTCGCACGGGTATTGCTTTTGATAATCAAGTTACGGTTGGCTATGTTTATATGCTGAAACTCGCTCACTTAGTTGACGACAAGATCCATGCCCGCTCCACTGGACCGTATTCACTGGTTACCCAGCAACCGCTAGGTGGCAAGGCACAGTTTGGCGGTCAGCGCTTTGGCGAGATGGAGGTTTGGGCGCTTGAAGCATATGGCGCCGCGTACACTCTGCAAGAACTGCTTACTGTCAAGTCAGATGATGTAGTCGGCCGGGTAAAAACCTATGAGGCTATCGTCAAAGGTGAGAATGTGCCTGAACCCGGTGTACCAGAATCATTTAAGGTTCTTATCAAAGAGCTGCAAAGCATCGGATTGGATGTAAAGATTCTATCTGAAGATGCCCAAGAGATTCTCATCCGCGACACAGAAGATGATATCCACGAAACCGCGAAAGAGCTAGATTTTAACTTGGGTGACGAAGCACTAGTCAAGCGTGTGCCAGAACAGAAACCTGACTATCAAGTTGATGAACTGGAAGACGGCTCTGACGACTTGGATCCCATTGAAGAAGAACTTGACATCATTGCGGAAATTGGCGATCTGGGAACAGAAAGAATAGGCGCTCCTGCCACTGATGATGATCTTGAGCTCCTTAGCCGGAAGCCGGGCCTAAAAAAGGCGAAGGTCGAGAAACCGAAGAAACTTAGTTCCCGGCACTATCTTGACGAAATGGACGATGACATCGAGGAATAAAGCGGCATACGCAGGCAGGCTTGCTAGTGGTATGACGATTTTGCGAAGGGAGCGATAAGCCCTTGTTGGATGTAAATAATTTCGATTCTATGCGTATTGGTTTGGCCTCGCCTGATCAAATTCGCAACTGGTCACATGGTGAAGTGAAGAAGCCCGAAACGATCAACTACAGAACTTTGAAGCCGGAGCGGGAAGGTCTCTTTTGTGAAAAAATCTTTGGGCCAACTCGTGACTGGGAGTGTCATTGCGGAAAGTATAAACGCATTCGTTACAAAGGAATCATCTGCGACCGTTGCGGCGTAGAAGTCACCCGCTCAAAGGTCCGGCGAGACCGGATGGGGCATATTGAACTAGCTGCTCCAGTTTCCCATATCTGGTATTTTAAGGGTATTCCCAGCAGGATGGGCTTGATACTTGATATCTCGCCCCGCTCTTTAGAAAAAGTACTGTATTTTGCTTCATACATTGTGCTTGATCCAGGCGACACGCCATTAATGAAAAAGCAACTGTTGACAGAAACTGAATATCGCGATTACCGTGATAAGTATGGCAATGCGTTCAAAGTCAGCATGGGTGCTGAGGCGGTAAAGAAGTTACTTGACGAGTTGGACCTCGATAAAATGGGGCGCGAATTGCGGCAAGAACTGAAAGAAGTTAGTGGGCAGCGCAAGATCCGCGCTATCCGTCGATTGGAAGTCGTCGAGGCATTTCGAAAATCGGGTAATACGCCATCCTGGATGATTCTGGATGTTGTGCCTGTCATTCCTCCGGAGCTTCGACCAATGGTTCAGTTGGATGGCGGTCGATTTGCTACCTCTGACTTGAATGACTTGTACCGCCGTGTTATCAACCGAAACAATCGTCTGAAACGTCTGTTGGATCTCGGTGCTCCTGACATCATTGTCCGTAATGAGAAACGTATGTTGCAAGAAGCGGTTGACGCGCTTATTGATAATGGTCGTCGCGGCCGCCCGGTTACGGGTCCGGGCAATCGACCACTCAAGTCGCTAAGTGATATGCTCAAAGGTAAGCAGGGACGCTTCCGTCAGAACCTGCTTGGCAAACGGGTTGACTATTCCGGACGTTCTGTTATCGTGGTAGGGCCAGAACTCAAATTGCACCAATGTGGCTTGCCAAAAGAAATGGCACTTGAGTTATTTAAGCCTTTTGTCATGAAGAAGCTTGTTAATGCCGGACATGCGCACAACATTAAAAGTGCTAAACGCATGGTCGAACGTGTACGCCCAGAGGTTTGGGATGTCTTAGAAGAAGTCATTAAGGAACATCCTGTTCTGTTAAACCGCGCTCCGACCCTACATCGCTTAGGCATTCAAGCCTTCGAGCCTGTTCTGAGTGAAGGACGCGCTATCAAGATTCACCCACTAGTCTGTACAGCCTATAATGCTGACTTTGACGGCGACCAGATGGCGGTTCACGTACCTTTATCGGCTGAAGCGCAAGCTGAAGCACGTTTACTGATGCTATCGGCGCACAATATTTTGTCGACTAAGGACGGTCGGCCGGTAGCAACGCCAACTCAAGATATGGTTCTTGGCGCCTACTACCTGACTATAGAAAAAGACGACGACCCTGCCGATCCGCTGGTCAATAAACGATTTTTTGCTAACTATGATGAAGTTCTTACAGCCTATCACCATGGCGACTTGCATCTGCAGACGAAAATAAGGGTCAGGATTGCTGAGCGTGGCTTGGTGCATACAACAGCTGGGCGCCTCATCTTTAGCGAAGTGTTGCCAGAAGAGCTGCGTCATTATGTGAAGCAAGATGATGGCTGGCACCTTGGCGTCTTAATGGACAAGAAACAGCTTGGCGTGCTAGTTGCGGAATGCTATCGCCGTTTTGGCAACTCAAAGTCAGCTGTAGTGCTTGATAATATCAAGAAGCTCGGCTTCTCATATGCTTGCCGTGCAGGTATCACAATTGCTATGGCTGATATTAAAATCCCTGAGAAGAAAGTTGAGATCATTGCGCAGGCAGACAAAGATGTCGATGAAATTGATCGTCAGTACCGTCGGGGTCTGATTACAGCCGATGAACGCTATAAGAAGATCATTGATCTATGGACAAAGGCAACTGATGACGTTACTGCTGCGTTAATGAACTCGCTTGATCGGTTCAATCCGGTTTATATGATGGCTAACTCCGGTGCTCGCGGCAACATCCAACAGATCCGACAACTCGCAGGCATGCGCGGACTGATGGCGGATCCTTCCGGTCGAATTATCGACTTGCCGATTAAAGCGAACTTCCGTGAAGGCCTGACTGTGTTAGAGTACTTTATTTCGACCCACGGCGCTCGCAAAGGCTTGGCAGATACCGCATTGCGGACAGCCGACTCAGGTTATTTGACCCGTCGCTTGGTAGACGTGGCGCAAGACGTGATTGTACGTGAAGATGACTGTGATATCGTCGGCTTTAACTTACTCCGCGAGAAGGCCAGGTTGGCTATCCCCTCGTCGCAAGCTATATCCGCTAAACGGGATATTTTGCTGGGCCGGGTAATTGCAGGTGACGTATATAGTACCAAAACCGGAGAACTGGTATTGCGGGCGAACACGGAACTAACGGATGATAACCTGTGGATTTTAGGCGAACACGCCATGACCTCGATTACTGTAATTTCTGGCGATGGCGTTGAAACCATCGAGTTAGGCGAACCAGAAGAGACTCTTGTTGCCATGGTTAGAGAGGCAATGGTTCGTGAAATGCTTGGCAAGACAACGTTCGAACCGGTGCGTAATAATCAAGGTGAAGAAATCTTCCCCGCTGGCGTGTTGATTACTGAAGAAGTGATTGACCAATTCATTCAGGGCGCCGCTCGCGAAGTTAAGGTGCGCTATAACAATATCAAAGGCATTCAAGTTGAGGACATCATCGAAGGCACTGGTGTGATTGAATATTTAAAAGACCGTATCGTTGGTCGTATCGCGGCTGAAGATGTCGTTGATGAAGAAACCGGTGAATTGATCATTGGCCTTAACGAAGAAATTGACGAGACAATCGCTACAAAAATCGTTAAGGTTCGCAAAAAAATGACCATTCGCTCTGTTCTTACCTGCCGTTCACAATTTGGCGTTTGCCGGAAATGTTATGGCCGTAATCTGGCTACAGGAAAAAATGTTGATGTCGGTGAAGCGGTCGGCATTATCGCAGCACAGTCGATCGGTGAACCAGGGACTCAGCTGACCATGCGTACTTTCCATACTGGCGGCGTTGCTGGTGATGATATTACACAAGGCTTGCCCCGTGTTGAAGAATTGTTTGAGGCGCGTAAACCCAAGCGTCCGGCAATTATCAGTGAGACTGACGGCAAGGCTGAGGTTCGCGAAAGCAAAGGAATGCGACGGGTAACTATCACGCCGGAATTGGGTGAAGAACGGGCATATCAAGTGCCGTACGGCGCCAGACTACTGGTTAAAGACGGGCAGTTAGTCGAAGCAGGCGATCGTTTGACAGAAGGCGCTGTGAATCCTCACGATATTTTGCGAGTCCGTGGCTTGAAAGAGACCCAACGCTATCTGGTCTATGAAGTACAGAAAGTGTATAAGTCCCAGGGTGTTGAGATCAATGACAAGCATATTGAAGTTATGGTGCGTCAGATGATGCATAAAGTAAAAGTCGAGGAACCGGGCGATACTGAATTGTTGCCAGGTGAATATATCGACATCTCAACTTTTGAGGAGCAAAATGCGGCAGCTATGGATAACGGCGGCGAGCCTGCCGTTGCTCGTCCAATCCTTTTAGGGATTACCAAGGCTTCATTGGCTACAGACTCCTTCCTTTCGGCGGCCTCATTCCAAGAAACGACTAGGGTCTTAACTGAGGCAGCAATCAAAGGTAAAATTGATCCATTACTCGGGTTAAAAGAAAACGTCATTATCGGCAAACTTGTCCCTGCGGGAACTGGCATGAGCCGCTACCGCAACATTCGGATTAAGAAGCTTATTCCGACAGAGGTTCAATAAATATTCTTAGAGGTCTGCAAGAGAAATTTTCTCTCGCAGACCTCTATAATCTATTGAAGTTTTATTGACAGTTGGAATGTCAGATGATAGAATATTAGAGTGTCTAATAGGGTTTTTCTCAATACATGCCAGATTTGGCAAGAGGTTTGGTGCTTATGAGCATTGCTGATCTAAAAAACGCCAAAAAAGTTGTCGGTGCCAAACAGACGGTTAAAGCAGTGGAAAAAGGGCTTGCTGCTATCGTGTATTTGGCGAATGATGCAGATCAGCGCCTACTTTTGCCGGTAACAGAAGTGTGTATTCGTGAGAAAATTGCTGTAGACAATAGTTTATCGATGCTTGAACTCGGAAAAGCTTGCGGTATAGAAGTTGGGGCCGCGGCTGTGGCGTGTTTAAAGTAGTTTCTCTGTTAGGCGGATTGTTTCTGGTTTTGGCTGGGAATGATTTGTTTATAAATGAATCATGATAATCGGGAAGGAGGTGCGCAAATGCCGACTATTAATCAATTGGTACGTAAAGGCAGAGAAGAACTGGAAAAAAAATCGACAGCTCCTGCTCTGAAGGAATGTCCTCAAAAACGCGGCGTCTGCACTAGGGTGTACACAACTACCCCTAAAAAGCCTAACTCCGCTTTGCGGAAAGTGGCTCGTATCAGGCTGACCAACGCCATTGAGGTTACCGCTTACATCCCTGGGATTGGCCACAACTTGCAAGAGCACTCTGTTGTTCTGATCAGGGGTGGTAGGGTAAAAGACTTACCAGGTGTTCGTTATCACATTATCCGCGGTGCGCTTGATACTGCTGGTGTGCAGAAACGTAACCAAAGCAGATCGAAATATGGCGCAAAACGTGCGAAGAAGAAGTAAATATAGCACTGTGGTCCTTTGGGCTGCGGGGATAAGGAGGTAAACGATGCCTAGAAAAGGTGGAGTACCGAAACGGGATGTATTGCCGGATCCGGTATACAGCTCCAAATTGGTTACGCGTTTCGTTAATAAAATCATGATGGATGGCAAAAAAGGCATTGCTGAAAACATTGTATATGATGCCTTTGATATTATTCGGGCTAAGACTGGTAAAGATCCACTTGAACTTTTCGAATTAGCTTTGAAAAATGTTATGCCAGTCCTGGAGGTTCGCGCTCGCCGTGTTGGTGGAGCAAACTATCAAGTGCCGGTGGAAGTTCGCCCGGATCGTCGTTTGTCGCTGGGGATTCGCTGGGTTGTTGGTTATTCCCGCAAACGTGGCGAAAAAACCATGCATGAACGCTTGGCTGCTGAGCTAATGGATGCTGCGAACAATACTGGAGCTTCTATTAAGAAAAAAGAAGATACCCATAAAATGGCGGAAGCCAACAAAGCGTTTGCCCACTATCGTTGGTAAACCTTGCGGAGTGGTTCCGCAAATAGGCTTTTCCGGATAATAAGGAGTGAGGTTAGTGGCCAGAAAGTTTCCGCTTGAAAAAACTCGGAACATAGGCATCATGGCACATATTGACGCCGGCAAAACCACTACGACCGAACGGATTTTATTTTACACAGGCAAGACTCACAAGATTGGTGAAGTGCATGATGGCGCTGCGACGATGGACTGGATGGTGCAGGAACAAGAGAGAGGTATCACGATTACCTCTGCGGCCACTACCTGTCAATGGGATGGGCATCGTGTAAACATTATTGACACACCAGGGCACGTGGACTTTACTGTTGAGGTAGAACGTTCGCTAAGAGTGCTTGACGGCTCGGTCGCCGTATTTTGCGCAAAAGGTGGCGTAGAACCGCAGTCGGAAACGGTTTGGCGTCAAGCGGATAAATATAATGTTCCTCGTATGGCATATGTTAACAAAATGGATATCACCGGCGCCGACTTTTATCGCGTTGTAGATATGATGAAATCTCGCCTGGGAGCCAATGCGGTTCCTATTCAACTGCCGATTGGTTCAGAAGACACCTTCAAGGGGTCTGTTGACCTGATTACCATGAAGTCCAGGGTTTATGTTGATGATAAGGGCACGGCTGTTGAAGCTGAGATTCCTGAAGACTTGCAGGAACAGGCTGAGATATATCGCCTGCAACTGCTTGACGCGGTGGCGGAAAGCGACGATGCGCTAATGATGAAATACCTCGAAGGTGAAGAGCTTACCGTCGAGGAAATTAAACAGGGGATCCGCAAGGCGACTATCGCTTGCAAAATGACGCCGGTCATTTGCGGGTCGTCATACAAGAACAAAGGTGTTCAGGCGCTGCTGGATGCAGTTATTGCGTACATGCCGGCTCCGACCGATATTGGCGCCATTAACGGTGTTGACCCGGATACCAATGAACCGGATCATCGCGATCCTAGTGACGAATTGCCATTTTCTGCTTTGGCGTTTAAGATTATGGCTGACCCGTATGTTGGTAAATTGGCGTTTTTCCGTGTGTACTCCGGCACTCTCGCTTCGGGCTCTTATGTGTATAACTCCACTAAGGGCAAACGCGAGCGGATCGGTCGAATTCTACAGATGCACGCTAATCACCGCGAAGAGATTGAAATAGTTTATACCGGTGATATCGCTGCTGCTGTTGGTTTGAAAGACACTACGACTGGCGACACGCTTTGTGATGAGAAGAACGCGATTATTCTTGAATCCATGGTCTTCCCTGACCCGGTTATCTCGATTGCGGTCGAACCGAAGACCAAGGCTGACCAAGAAAAAATGGGAACTGCTCTAGGGCGTTTAGCTGAAGAAGATCCGACCTTCCGGATGTATACAGATGCAGAAACAGGCCAAACCATTATTCAAGGTATGGGCGAGCTTCATTTGGAAATCATCGTTGACCGGATGCTGCGTGAGTTTAAAGTAGACTGCAGTGTTGGCAAGCCTCAGGTTGCTTATCGCGAGACGATTCGCAAGACGGTTAAGGCTGAAGGCAAGTTTGTTCGTCAATCCGGTGGCCGTGGTCAGTATGGTCATTGCTGGCTGGAACTGATTCCGCAAGCGCCTGGAGAAGGCTTCGTCTTTGAAAACAAAACTGTCGGTGGATCTATTCCAAGGGAATATATTAATCCGGTTGAGGCTGGCGTTAAAGAGGCGATGGAAAACGGTGTAATGGCCGGATTCCCGATGGTCGACATTAAGGTTGTTGTCTATGATGGTTCTTACCATGACGTCGACTCTTCGGAAATGGCGTTCAAGATTGCCGGATCGATGGGCTTCAAGGCTGGTGCACAAAAAGCAAACCCAGCGTTGCTTGAACCGTATATGAAGGTAGAAGTTCAGGTGCCAGAAGAATACTTGGGTGATGTTATTGGCGACCTGAACTCACGCCGCGGACGGATTGAAGGCATGGAGCCACGTTCGGGAGTGCAATCGATACGTTCGTTTGTTCCGCTCTCTGAAATGTTTGGTTATTCTACAGATCTGCGTTCAAAAACGCAAGGCCGTGGCAACTACTCGATGGAATTTGACCATTACGAGGAAGTACCTAAGAGTATTGCTGACACTATTATTGCTAAGATGAAAGGTTCATCACAGGACTAGAATAAAGTTTAGGAGGAATTGAGAATGGCAAA
>NZ_LSGP01000008.1 GCF_001611555.1 Anaerosporomusa subterranea | reverse complement strand
TTGTTCAGTTTTCAAGGAGCTTTCGGTTGCCACCGTAATTGGGGCGACACCTTTACATAATATCACGGCTTGTTTGCCAAGTCAATACGTCTTTTCTGGAAACTCACCGACCGTTTGTACGGTAACCGCTTTTCAGCGGCGGATACATATCATACCACGGTTACTTTGCCGCGTCAATATGTATATTATGGATATAAGGATGCTAATCGAGCGAACTCGTCTGGCCTAAACACTATCGGTTTGATAATACCGTCTGATTGACGGATTTACATCTTACTATACCCAGCATTCTCTGTCAATAGGGAGAGTTATCGGCTTCGCCTTGGCTGGCTATATGACGTTAATTCTGACTGGATGCTTCGGAATGTTACGGAAAAAACACGAAACTAAGTTGATGGGGATAGTCACTGGTTTACCCTTTCAAGACATATATGCCTGATAGGATGAGTAAAAACCCCAAAGAGAGTCGAGCAACATCTGGTCTTTCTCCCAAAAGATAATAACTAGCGATCGTCAGAAATATGTAGTAGAAAAAGGTTTGGACAGCAGCAGTGAGCGGAAAACTTTTGAATATATCCTGGGCTTTTATAAACCCAATCCCCAAAGCTGAATTCGCAATCCAGATCGGAATGATGATGTAGGCATTGAATTTTAATATATCCAAAGAATTTGGTGCTACAGTCTTAACTTGCCATGCCATGAGCAGGGCAATGATTGCTGAGCCAAACGCAAGGTAACCCAGACTTAACATAGATTTTCCTTTCATGTCCTTGGTCTTTCTAGCTTATTTTAGCCTACTCCTCGCCTCAATCCGCTTAACCGGCAAGATCAACGCGGCCATGGTAACGTATCTCCCTCAGATCATATTATTTCATCCGAAGAATGACCTACTACGTCATGGGAAAACTAACGGTGGAGGTGACAGCGTGAAACAACAAAACTCAAATGACTCTTTAGAACAGAAGCGCGAGAAAAAATACAATCAAGAAATCAAAAGTGATCCTCGCTCGGAAAGTAAACGTACAGACGGTCCTATTCACCCATCAACCTAAGAGCAGCCGGGCTGCTCTTTTTCAACGCTAAAAATTTTGCTGCCTATGGGCCGAGTCGTTTAAGCGGCGGGAATTGCTTGAGCAACAGGAAAATTTTTTTTGAGAATCATCCTGCACTGTCAGCCTTAAGACTTCAAGATTTTTTGCTGATTCTTGTTTTTACTCTATAAAAGTTGACCACCTTAACAACAAATTCCTGTAAGCTAGAATTGATGAGAACTAGCTTATGGGAGCTCTACTATAGATTTTTATTATACACTATTCTTCCAGCATCGCAACATACTGAGCAGATTATTAGCCCTTCTTATTTCATCTGTTGTGCTTTTCTCCATTAAATTAACACTTTGATCCGGAGAGCAACCGCAATCCGTCGACCATGTAGCTAATAGCCGATTGTGGACTCAGGAAAAGTAGCCACGAGCCCTCTTCCTCTGTTAAACAATAGGGAGAAGAAATATAATGACAGTCTTTTTCCTTATGGTCGATAAAAAAACAGACGCTAACCAATGAGCGTCTGTAATCTAAGATTCAATGAATTTATATGAAAGTTTAGCCGCATAACCATTAACAAACGCTAGGCATCAATGCCGGTACAATTGTGATTGTCCTCTCTGATAGATCTTCTACGTCTGATTTATCATGTGTGACAAATATGCAGGTAACCGATTCCGCCTTCAAAATCGTCCGAATTTCCATACGCATCTTCTGTTTCAGTTCACAATCTATATTACTAAATGGCTCATCCATTAGCAGTAGGTCGGGGTTGGGCGCTAGTGCCCTGGCAACTGCTACTCGCTGTTGCTGACCGCCACTAAGCTGATAAGGGTATCTATCTTTGTACTCACTCATATTGATCAAGGCGAGCAACCGGTCGATGCGCACCTGACGTTCTCTTTTAGGCATTTCCGATAAGCCAAAAGCTATGTTGCTATACACAGTAAGATGCGGAAATAGTGCGTAATCCTGAAAAACCATGCCTATCCTTCGTTTCTCAGGAGGTACAAACGTAGTCTTATCAGCTACTATTCGGTTATTTACGGTAATAGTACCAGCATTCGGAACTTCTAATCCCGCTATAAGGCGTATTACTGTACTTTTGCCGCTACCGCTTAAGCCGATTATAGAGACGATTTCACCCTTCGCTGCCTGAAGATTAAAGTCCTTAAGAACATACTGACCGGTGCCATCATATTTAAACGAGATATCCTTTAGGTCTAAGAACATACAGTCACTCCCTTTCTACTCTGGACAAGTAGTAAACCGAAATAGAACAGATGGCTATTATTATCAGCGCCGCTGGAGCACTATGTTGAATCCGCTCATCATGGGCGTACTCGTAGATTTTCGTGGCGAGCGTATTGTAATTAAATGGTCGTAAGATCAGGGTTAACGGCAGTTCTTTAACCATATCGACAAATACTAGGGAACAGGCGCCAATTAGAGATGGAATAATCATCTTAAAATCCACTTTGAAAAACGTTCGAGTAACGCCGAATCCCAAAGTTCGCGATGCTTCAAAATATGTCTTCCCAATTTTCTCAAAACCACTCTCAAGTGAGCTGCAACCCACTGCCAAAAATCTAACTATATACGCGAAAAACAACATATATGCACTAGTGATTATAGAGAAAGACCAAAAACTCTCAGTGAAGTCATTTAGCCACATAAACAGTATCAAGACTCCAATGGAGATAACGGCTCCCGGCGCTGAATAGCCTACAGCGGTAAGCCTGCTGGCAATCTTAGCGAACCTACTTCGACTGATTCGTGCGCTATTTGTTATCAAAATAGCGCAGCAAACTATAATCACGGCGCAAACAACTGCTGCGACCACAGTATTCACTGTCGCCTCCAAAAAGCTCGGGTCTAACACCTCTTCATAAGTCATGTATGCCCACGCAACTAATTGGAATAAAGGAATAAGGAATCCCAAACAAAATACTGCAAAGCAATAAAAGCACGCTGCCAGTGCTTTTGTATTTGGCAGAGGCTGCGGGGTCAGTACCCTGACTTTGGAGGTCGCAATAGCGAATCGTTTTTGCCCCCTAACCACCTTCTCTGCCAGCATTATCAGTATAATGAATCCCATCGAATACACGCATAGTCTAGCAGCAGAGCTAATATCGCCCATGCCGAACCATACCTTGAAAATGGCAACGCTAAAGGTGTTGATTCCAAAATAACTCACAACTCCGTAGTCATTAGCAACTTCCATAAGCACTAATGCAGAGCCTGCGGCAATGACGCCTCGCGAAACCGGCAAAATCACGCTAAAGAATATTTGCGTATAATCCTTACCAAGCATTCTCGCGCTTTCAATTAATGAAGCCGTATACTTTGCTAGAAAAGCCCGGCTAATGATATACACATACGGAAACAAGAAAAAGGTAAAAACGAAAATTGCCCCAGGCATGGACATAATGTCAATAAAAATCATTTTGCCGGAAGCCCATGCCAAAAAGTTGGTAATTACGCCAGTGTAACTAAGCATGCCACTATATGTATAGGCTCCAATATAGGCCGGTATTGACAAGGGAAGAATGAGTGCCCACTTAAAAAACCTTCGAAACGGGAAGTCAAAGACTGTAACTAGATATGCCAGACTAACACCAATAAACGATGCAAAGAATCCCGAAAACGCAAACAGAATGGCTGTATTTACTATATAATCCTTAAGCAGATATTGCTTGATATGTAACCAATTTTCTGTCTCATTCGTGATAACGCCAAAGACTATATTCACCGCCGGAATTACAGTTGCTGCCACAACAGCAAAGGCCAAAAGGCTCCATACATTCGTTTCTGTAATTATATTTTGCAGTCTTTTCAATGTCATAATTCCTTTCAAAAACGGGACTGATATTGGTTAAAGGAACAAGCATGATTGGAAATCATGCTTGTTCCTTTATGAAGAGCTTACTTCCAGCCTACTTCATCAAATATTTGAACTGCTCTCTTGTTGTTTTCACCTAGCTTAGAAAGGCTGATGTTCTGCTTCTTAAACGTCCCCCACGACTTTAGGAGATCAGAGGGCTCAACAGCAGGATTGACCGGGTACTCAGTGCTTGCCTCGGCAAACGTCTTTTGTGCCTCGGCCTCAGACAAAAATTCTAGAAGTTTCACAGCATTAGCGACATTCTTAGATGTCTTTACAATTCCCGCGCCACTTACATTAACATGAGTACCTGTCGTATTTTGGTTTGGGAAGAAAACGCCTAGTTTCTCAGCAGCCTTAACTTCTTGCGGGTCTTTAGAATTCAGCATCTGTCCGAGGTAATAGGAGTTCATAATAGCCACATCGCCTTTACCTGCAGCTACCGCCTTAGCTTGGTCTCTATCCCCGCCCTCAGGTTGCATCGCCAAATTATTAACTATCCCTTTAGCCCATTCCTTGGCTTTTGCTTCACCGTTGATTTCGATAAACGAGGCAAGCATCGACTGACTATAAATATTGTTGGAGGAACGAGTCAATACTTTGCCCTTCCACTTAGCATTGGTTAAGTCTTCATAAGTCGAAAGCTCGTCCTTGCTCACCCGGTCTTTCGCATAAACCAATACTCTGGCTCTCATTGTCAAGCCAACCCACATCTTATCTTTGTCGATAAAATTGGCAGGAATATTTTTTTCGAGTATAGGGCTAGTTATCGGTTGTAACAAACCTGCCTGTTTTGCTATGTAAAGATTACCTGCATCAGACGTAATATATATATCTGCCTTGCTGCTGTTTCCCTCTGTTTTGATCCGTTGGATAAGTTCTTCGCCACCGGCTTTAATAATATTTACTTTAATGCCTGTTTTATCAGTAAACGCCTTATATATTGCGTCATCAACACCTGGATAATGTCTGGCAGTATAAATATTAACCTCTTTTGACTCAGTCTGAGTAGTCTGCGTTGCAGGCGATTGCTTCGTCGACACACATCCAGCTGCAATCATGGATGCAAGTAGTAGTAGCGATAATAGTAGGGTGATGGGCTTCTTCACTTTCTTCCAATACCTCCGTTATGTATTTAGTCGATAATGATTTTCATTATCACGAACAATAATATAACATACTTAAATATGCTAGGTCAACTAGCGATTAATATGATTTTCTGCCAATTTTTTTCCATCAACCCAGCCATGACTCTATAAAAAGGCAGACCTTGAACTTTAGATTTCAAGGTCTGCACGATTATTACCTTAACAAACGCTCGTCAATACTATATCTTCCGGGTCCCATCAATATTAAGCTCAGAAATACAATACCTACCTCAATCGCCTGGGAAGCTCCGCCTAATCCAGCTCCGCTGCTAAATTTCAAAACAACCGCGACAATCATATTAAAGCTCAAAAACATAGCAACTGGGCGGGTTAAAAGACCGATAGCAATGAGAAAACCGCCAATGAATTCGGTAACGGCAGACATGAAACCCCAAAATGCGGGGGCAAAACTTACGCCTAGAAACTTCATTGCCATCCCGAGCTTAACCCATGTCTCGGTTCCGCCTACTATTTTAGGCCACCCGTGATACATAAACATGAGGCCAATTCCCACCCGCAGCAATAGGATTCCCAACTCCCTATACTTGTCCCAACGTCTAAATAACATGTCCTTCCTCCTCGTACTTTTCTCAACTTCAGCTTAACCATCTTGCAATAATCTTAAATTTAAGATATGTGCTAACAAAATTCTTATTCAGGATTATTAGCGTATAGACCAATTTTCTTGACTAGTTGGATTGCAAGTTGCTTTTCCTCTTGCGTTAATCCCCTAAAAGCCTTCGCTAAGGCCAGAGCATGATGCGGGAAAATCTCGCCTAATAGACTCCGCCCCTTTTCTGTTAACATCGCATACACGATTCGCCTGTCTTCTTCGCAGGGATTTCGCTCAAGCAACCCCTTTTTCTCCAGCTTATTGACTACATAGGTGATACTACCGCTGGTAATTAAGATCCTCTCCCCAATCTGCTGCAACGGGTGAGGTCCTTTGTGATACAGCAACTCAAGTACGGCGAACTCCGTTTGATTCAGCCCGTAGTTCCTAATATCACGCCGGTCAATCTCCATCAATGTGTTATGCGTACGTGCAAGGACAGTAAACAACTTTAACGATAATCCCTGATCATGGTCATCTTGGCTCATTGTCACACTCCCAAGCAGTGTAGTATAATATTCTTAATTTCAAGATGATTTTAAAATATACATAAACGAATGTCAAGGGAAAACGTATTACATGACACATTGGATTTAAGATATGTGATAAAAAGCAAAAAAGCTGCTCTTCAAAGGAGGGAATTCCTTGTTTGACGTAAGTCACGTTCTTTCTGCCTTTTCCTTAGCCTTAGATATTGCAGAAAATCAACCCCTACAACATGCTCAAAGAACCGCGTATATTGTGCTCCAAGTTAGCAAGGAACTGGTAATACCCTCTGAGGATATGCAAGACTTATATATTGCCGCGCTTTTACATGATATTGGGATAACGCAGGCGAAAGCCGACGCGCATATTGACCCAAACCAACTCGTCTCCCACTGTGTCAACGGGCAACAAATAGTAAGGTCCCTCCCCTTTGTTTCAAGTAAAGCGGGAGACTATATTGCTAACCATCATGCAAACTGGGACGGGAATAGTCCCTTCCAGGTAAGCGGAAATGACATCAGCCTAGGTGCTCAGATCATATATTTATCGGATCAAATCGACCTAAAGTTGCGAAATGTGTCTTCGATATATACCGAACGTGATCATATCTTAAATTTTGTGCAGGCCAGTACAGGCAGTCTGTTCAATCCAGTTGTTTGCGAAGCCTTTTATGCCGTACAAAGTAGAGAAAAGTTTTGGCTGGACTATAGTACAAACGGGATCGAGGATGCCATCCTTTCGAATCCATACAATATTGTCAACTTTGACTTAAAAGATTTTGAAACTATAGCAACTACTTTCGCAAAAATAATAGATAACAAATCCCCCTTTACTCATTACCATTCACAGGGAGTTGCGGAGCTAGCAACGAAACTAGCAAAACACTACGGGTTTGACGACGATACTGTCCGAATGCTTAACATCAGCGGACTGCTGCACGATCTGGGAAAACTAGCAATACCTAATGATATCTTAAATAAGCCAGATAAATTGACTCCCGTTGAATATCAAATCGTAAAAAGCCATGCGTATTATACCAAACGGATTCTAGCGAAGATCAAAGGATTTGACAAGATTAAAGATTGGGCCGGAAACCATCACGAGGCAATTGACGGCAGTGGCTACCCGGAAGGCTTCTCCGGTTCTAAATTAAGCATTCCTGAGCGAATAATCACTGTTTGCGACATCTACCATGCACTAGTCGAGGAACGTCCATATCGGGTGAAGCCAATGTCTCAATTGAAGGTCTACGAGATTATGGATGATCTTTCAAAGGGCGGAAAGATTTGTCCAGATGTTCTCCAATCTCTCAAGGAGATACTCAGATAAGTATTTCGCTCCTAGCTAATTCAGTTCTTGCTAATGCAAGGCAGTGTCAGTAATGAATATTGAACCTTTTTGTTAGTATTTCCGTGCGGTGTAAGCTATTAACCCTCATGATATAAAACCTCGCATTTCTCCCTGTGAATTGGCGAATAGCCACTAACAGGAATGCGGGGTTTTTATTTTTACTTTTTCTCCATTGTCGGTGGCGGTCAATCTCGCCTTACTAAAGTAATAATTAACTATTTTATATCAGCTTATCTTTCATCTGCTTTTCATTAAGCAGCTATATGATTACTGCGAGTAGAAATACACTGCAATCTTTTGCTGAAACCAGAGAGTAGCTGCAGATATAGCTATTAATGAGTTATTAATTATATCTTATGAGGTGTTGAAAGTATGAAGCACGTAGTTATTATTGGCGCTGGATTTGGCGGAATTCGGGCTGCAAAAGCGCTAGCTCGTTCAGATATTCAAGTAACAGTTATAGACAAACGGAACTATCATCTGTTCCAACCTCTGCTTTATCAAGTTTCTACTGCGGGCTTATCAGTCGACGATATTGCTTATCCAATCAGAGCAATTGTAAAGGGTCTAAAAAATGTGCAATTTAACATGGATGAAGTAATTGATATCGATTTAAATACTCGCCGTGTAATCGGTAAAAATGGTATTACTAATTATGACTTTCTCGTAGTGGCTACCGGAGGGACAACAAATTACTTTGGGATGAAACGTGTCGAAGAATATAGCTATGGCCTAAAAACCCTAGATGAAGCAGTAAATATTCGAAACCATATTCTACGAAAATTTGAAGAAGCATCCTTTGAGGATAACCCGGATAAACAGAGAGCACTTCTTACTTTTGTCGTTGTCGGAGGTGGGCCGACGGGTGTGGAAGCAGTCGGTGCTTTGTCAGAGCTAATTCATCATGTTATGGCTAAGGAATATCGTAATATTGACTTCAAACAAGTCAGAGTGGTGTTGGTTGAGGCCACGAACAAGTTACTGGCGGCGATGCCTAATGACTTGAGTGAAGCAACTGTATATACCTTAACTAAAAAGAATGTTCAAGTTCGATTAGGTGTTCAGGTGGCAGATTTTGATGGAGAGAAGCTATCTCTTAAAGGTGGGGAAATTATTAATACCCACACTGTTATTTGGGCCGCCGGTGTAAGAGCTGGTGACTTAATAAATAAGTTAAATATACGTCAAGACCATCTGCAAAGGGCGATAGTAAATGAACACCTTCAAGCCCCTGATTATCCAGACGTCTTCATTATCGGTGATGCGGCGCACTTCGAACAAAACGGAATACCGTTGCCCATGGTTGCTCCTGTTGCCACTCAGCAGGCCGACGTAGCTGCTGATAATATTTTGAATCTGATAAGCGGGAAACCCTTAGGCCAATTTGCATTTAAAGATGTGGGCAATATGGCTACTATTGGTAGAAATGCTGCTGTGCTTCACATCGGGCCTATTAAACTCAAGGGGTTCTTGGCATGGCTTTTCTGGTCTCTGGCACACATATGGCTACTAGTTGATTTTCGTAATCGAGCGGTAGTATTTATGAAATGGATTTGGGATTACTTGTTTTACGAACGCGCAGCGAGAATTATTACGCGACAATAACCCAATTCACGCCGAATTTCTTTCCGACTATGGCTGAAACAAAAGAGAACAGTGCAACATATTGTAAATCCATCTTGACGATGTTGCAGGGAAGTAACACCTATAAAAGAGGAGGAAATCGCGTGCGTGTTCTGCTCGCTGAGGATGATCGGCGTCTAGGGAATTTATTAACACATATGCTAAATGATGAGAATATCCCGGTCGACTGGGTCCAGCAAGGGGATACAGCATATGAGTATGCATCCCATGGTGCCTATGAAGTGATTGTATTAGATTGGATGATGCCAGGCCAGTCGGGTATCGAAGTCTGCAAACGGCTCCGGAAAGAAGGATACCAAGGCAGCATCCTTCTATTGACAGCTAAGGATTCTGTAGATGACAAGGTTCTGGGCTTGGAGACGGGAGCGGATGACTATGTTGTCAAACCGTTTGATTTTATAGAGCTTCTTGCGCGTATTCGAGCGTTAGGGAGAAGAGGCAGTGTCCAGTTTCGCGATGAGATCATAACTATTGGGGATCTTGTTGTTAACCGCTCAGCTAAGACTGTCCAAAGGGATGGTAGAGAAATTCAGCTCACAGGCCGAGAATTTCAGTTGCTCGATTTGCTGGTTCAAAACCGTGGACAAGTATTACCCAAGGAGATAATTATTGACCGGATCTGGGGATTAGAAGCGGAAGTTGCTTCCAATAACTTGGAAGCATTTATCCGACTCTTGCGGAGAAAACTTCACCTGCCGGGGGAACGCATTCTAATCCAAAACATCCGGGGTGTCGGCTATAAGCTGGAGGTATAACATGTTTTCCAGGATACGAAATCGACTTACGCTTCTATATACGACAATCTTCACATGCTTCCTGATTTTATTTGCAGGTGTAAGTTACTTGGGATCAACATGGGCGGTATCCTACGAGCTTAATGAAGAAGTTCGCCAACTTTGTCTTAAGGAAGCTGAAAAACAGTTGGAATCGTATAAGCAGAATGGCAAACTTGAACAAGAGTCAGATAAAGAAATTTATGATGCACGCAGCGTTAGCGGAGTTGTCTTTTATTATCTTCTTGATGATAAAGGCAACGTATGGCGTGCGCAGGAACCTTTCCCAGAAATGAGAGAGACTATTTTGGGGAAAATCCGTACATGGCGCAGTAAAGAGGGTCAGACAGAAACTTATAGCGCTTCATTGCAAAACGGGCAGGAAATTAAGGTAGTCATGACAGCACGTGGGATATACGAAAATCAGCAGCTTATCGGAACGCTGTATTTCGGTAAAGATGTGACAGCTTATTATAACGTAATTCAGCATTCCACCCCTGTGCTTATTGGCATTTCCTTTGTCTTTTTATTGGTAGCGGCTGGAGCCGCACATATTTTAGCTGGACGTACAATGATTCCACTTAAGCGTTCCTTTTCCCGACAGCGGGAGTTTGTAGCCGACGCATCACATGAACTACGCACGCCATTAACTGTTCTGCGTACATCAGCGGACGCCATTGCACGTGATGATAAAAACGTAATGTCCTCTTTTTCGCAATTGGTTCTGGCGGATATGAAAGATGAGATCCATAAAATGACAGGGATCGTCAGTGATTTACTGACCCTAGCAAGGGCTGACGCTGGGGCGATAGAGCTATTCAAGGAGCGATTTGATTTTGCCCCTGAGGCCGAGCGAATTATAAGAATGCTTGAGCCTTCAGCTGAAGAAAAGAATATCCAGCTTTTCCTGCAAATATATCATGCAAATGCAATCTATGGAGACAAGGAGCGCCTAAGCCAACTGTTAACCATCTTAGTAGACAACTCAATTAAGTATACGCCCCGGGGGGGAACTGTCATCGTAGCCTTAGCAGTTGAAGAGAGCGATTCAGGCTCACTGTTTCGTATCAGTGTAAGCGATACCGGCGTCGGTATTGAGGCAGAACATCAGCAACAAATTTTCGAACGTTTTTTTCGCGTTGATCAAAACCGCTCCCGTGATACCTCTGGTTCAGGGTTGGGTCTAGCTATAGCGCAGTGGATCGTTGAGGCACACAATGGAAAAATAACCGTGAGTAGCGAACCGGGGAAAGGGAGTACCTTCGCGGTAAGCATACCCATGTAAATATAGAGATGGACAATGACCGGGTCGACACAAGAGCTTATTACCATTAATAAATATTTACAATTCACGGAGGTAGAAAAATGTTAAAGAAACAAGAACTCGGAATTCTGGTTTTACGTGTTGTATTAGGTATCGTATTTTTGGCCCACGGTATGGCTAAATTTAATTCGGGTATCGAAAAAGTGGCAGGCTGGTTTGCCAGCATGGGGTTGCCTGGATTTATGGCTTATTTCGTAGCTACTTTAGAAGTGGCTGGAGGAACAGCCCTAATTGCTGGTCTTGGGACACGCATTATTTCTTTTTTATTAGCAACTACGATGATTGGAGCGATTGTTAAAGTAAAATTGGCTGCTGGCCTTTTGGGTTCTGGAAAGGCGTCCGGATATGAGCTGGAGCTTGTCCTGTTAGCCATGGCGATATGCCTTGCATTAAGCGGCGGTGGAGAATATTCACTAGACTCCCTGCTTTCTAAATTCAATAGCAAGAAGAACGATAATAAAGCAATATAACAAGGCATAATAAACAAGTCGGATTATGCCTGAAGCGGGGACCAGCCGGTCTCCGCTTTGGCGCTTTCCACTATTCATAACAGCCTAGCTTGATAGGCATTTCAGCGAGGTATCGCTCGATGAGTTCAAGTATTGTAGGTAATGATCCGCCTCACGTTGAGCGTAATCCGCTAGAACCATCGCCAAACAAAGCTAGCGCAGCACACAGCGGTCGTGAAGAGGGGCCATGCCAAAACTAAAGTTTCAACACGGCCCCTTTGCTATTCTCTACAAAACTAATCTGCTACTAAAGACTCTTGTGGGTTCCATCACAGAATGGAGGGTTTTTAGTACACTTACATGCACATAAATAAGCTGTTTCATCTTTCTCGGCAGTAAATGCTAATGGAGTAAATGAAGTTCCCTGGTGTGATCCATCACAAAAGGGTTGTTTAGAGCTTTTTCCGCAGGAACACCAATAATAGGTTTCCCCCTTCTTAACTTCAACAGCAATAGGCTCTTTTTTGCCAATTACTGGTTTTTCCATATTTATTCCCCCTTTGCTTCTTTGTCCATTTTCATACTAGCACAAGGCTATTTAACTAGTCAAAGATTTATTTGAAAATTCCAAATAAATCTAATGCTATCTGCTTTTTTGGGGTAATACCCGTCAGATCAATCCCGGTCTTTACACTCATTTTTTTTATGCGAAGAATAACAATATCAATTGGATGAGTAGAAGCGTCAATACTAATGGCGCTACCGTTAAAAAACCCGTTCACCCTACATCAAGTAAGGTTGAACGGGTTTGTCTATTTCTGGTGGAATATGCTTTTAGGAATGCTGGTGGAATATTTTCGAAATTACTTTCCATTCACCATCTATTTTAAGCAAGTTCTACCTTATATGGTATTGAGATACTTATTCCACTGTTACACTCTTTGCCAAGTTTCTCGGCTTATCAACATCACAGCCACGCGTTACAGCAGCATAATAGGCTAACAGTTGCAGCGGAATGACGGTCAAGATCGGAGTGAGGTATTTCTCTGTCGCCGGAATATAGATAGTATGATCAACATACTTAACTAACTGTTTGTCACCCTTCAGACCAATGCCGATAACGACAGCGTCACGAGCCTTGACTTCCTTGATGTTGCTGAGGGTTTTCTCATAGACATCATGCTGTGTTGCCAGGGCAATGACAGGAACGCCGTCAACGATCAAGGCCAGAGTCCCGTGCTTAAGCTCGCCGGCGGCATAGGCTTCGGCGTGTATATAAGAAATCTCTTTGAGTTTTAGCGCGCCTTCCAGTGCAACCGCATAGTCGAGCGATCTGCCGATGAAGAAAACGTCTTCAGCAAAGCCGTATTGTTGAGCAAATGTTTTAATCGGCTCTACATCCTCAAGCAGTTCATGGGCTTGGGCGGGCAGTTCCCGCAAGCCCCTGATTAAGGTTTTAATTGTTTCGACAGGCAGAGTGCCGCGCATGCCTGCAATATAGATAGCGAACATGCATACACTGACCAACTGAGTGGTATAGGCTTTAGTCGAGGCAACCGCAATCTCCGGGCCAGCCCATGTGTAAATGACTTGGTCGGCTTCGCGGGCAATGGAGGATCCTACCACGTTGGTAATCGCTATGGTTCTCGCTCCTAGGCGTTTTGCTTCTTTTAACGCCGCCAGGGTGTCGCTAGTTTCACCAGATTGGCTGATCACAAGGGTTAAGGTATTCTCATCCACTAACGGTGAACGATAGCGGAACTCAGAAGCGATATCTACTTCAACCGGAACCCGGGCTAACTGTTCTAGGTAGTATTTGCCGACAATTCCGGCATGATAGGCCGTACCGCAAGCGATAATAAATATCTTATTAATGTTTGCCAAGTCATCTTTGGTCCATTTTAGTTCGTCAAAGATAATGGAGCTGTCATCTTTAGCCAGACGACCGCTCATAGTTTCACGAATGGCTTTGGGTTGTTCATAAATCTCTTTGATCATAAAATGCTCGTAGCCGCCTTTTTCAGCAGCTTCGGCATCCCAGTTGACTTCAAATACTTTTTTGCTCACCGGCACGCCTTGGCGGTTCATTACCCAGACAGATTCTGGGGTCACGATTGCCATTTCACCATCACTTAAGATATACGTCTTTCTTGTATAGTTGATGATGGCAGGAATGTCTGAGGCAATAAAGTTCTCACCCTCACCTAAGCCAATGACTAAGGGATTATCTTGTTTACTGCAAATGATCTTGCCGGGATCGTGTTTAGACATAAATACTAAAGCATAGGAGCCTTCGATGATTGTCAATACCTTCTTGACGGCGGCTTCAAAATCTCCCTGATAACACTCTTCCAACAAGTGTGCTACCACTTCAGTATCTGTTTCAGAGGCAAATACATGGCCTTTAGCAATCAGGTCTTCTTTCAGATGCAGGTAATTCTCGATAATGCCGTTATGCACGATGACAAAGTCGCCACTGCAATCTGTATGGGGATGCGAATTCAGATCTGACGGCCTGCCGTGAGTTGCCCATCGAGTATGACCAATGCCCATATTTCCTTTGGGCAGAGACGATCCTAGTTTCATTTCAAGGTTATTTAGCCGACCAACACTTTTTTGAACCGCAATCGTTTGTCCGTCAAAGACCGCGATACCAGCCGAGTCGTATCCTCTATATTCGAGCTTGCTCATGCCCTCTAGTAAAAAATCAGCCGCCTGTTTGGGGCCAACATATCCAACAATACCACACATAGGTATAAACCTCCTAGACAGTAACATATTTCCATTTTTTGCGCTGCAACGCGTTTTGTCCCGGCAATCACTTGCCGGTTTTGTCGGTTGCTAACGGTTGCGCAGTTCCGAGAGGTACCCGCCGACTACTCGATAAACCTCTTCCTCGTCTGCTTGCCAATGGCAAGCGCCAGCGCTTTAATTAGTTTCAGCGAAATTACTAACACTTATCCATGTCTCACCTTCCTTCGCTTAGTAGTTACTATATGTAAGGGAGCGCAAAAGCGCGCTCCCTTACATTGTACTATTCTTCATTGTAAGTGATTGTGGCAAGTTGGTCAATGAGATTGTTCCTGTTGAATAACTGACGCAATCCTGTTAACTATCTGATCTAATTGTACTTGGTCAGGTTCTTCTGCCATTACTCGGATTAATGGCTCAGTTCCGGATGGTCGGACTAAGATCCGACCGTTATCTCCCAACTCACCCTCACCTTGGCGAATTGCGTTGGCTATCGCTTGGTTTTCTTGCCAGCCATTTTTAGTTTTGACCCTAACATTGACTAAGAGTTGGGGAAAGCGAGTCATTTGGGCCGCTAATTCTGACATAGGCTTACCTGATTGCACCACTGCGGACAACACCTGCAAAGCAGTAACTATGCCATCGCCGGTCGTACTGTATTCACCAAAGATGATATGACCGGATTGCTCTCCACCTAACGAAAAGCCGTTCGCCCGCATGGCTTCCAGCACATAGCGGTCACCCACAGCCGTAACTTCAACTCTAAGGCCAGCTTTTTTCATTGCCTGATGCAGGCCGATATTACTCATAACAGTCGCAACAAGTGTGTTGTCTTTCAGTTTTCCTTGACGCATAAAATCGAGGGCACAGATAGTCATCATCTGGTCGCCATCCACGATTTCGCCTTTCTCATCAACAAACAAGCAACGGTCGGCGTCACCATCATGGGCAATCCCCAGATCGGCTTTCTCCCGCAGTACAGCCTGTTGCAAACTCTCCATGTGGGTTGAACCACAGTGATGATTAATATTGATGCCATCAGGCATGTCATGCAAAGAAACAACGGTTGCGCCTAATCGGCGGTATACACTAGGAGCAGCTTCAAATGCCGCGCCGTTAGCACAGTCGATGACAATCTTCAGATTCTTGAAGGTCTCTGTCACAGTCCCAACTGCATAGTCGATATACTGTTGGATTAAGTCTGGGCGGTAAACAATCTGTCCTACCTCTGAGCCGGCAGGGCGAGGCATTGAGTCAGCAGCAGCCAGTACTAGCGCCTCCAACTCATCTTCAACAGAGTCAGGCAATTTATAGCCATTCTGAGCAAAAAACTTTATTCCGTTATCCTGAAAAGGATTATGAGAAGCTGAGATAACCACCCCAGCTTGAGCGCCTAAGCGATGAGTCAGAAAAGCGACCGCCGGTGTTGGTACAACGCCAACGAGGATAGCCTGTCCGCCGGCAGAGCATATGCCAGCCGCTAAGGCTGCTTCTAACATCTGCCCAGATACGCGTGTGTCACGTCCAATGATTAATACCGGATTTGCCTGTTCTTGTCCAAAATGATATGTTGCCGCCCGGCCCAGGCGAAATGCCAGTTCCGGAGTAAGTTCAGAATTTGCGACTCCGCGCACGCCATCAGTGCCAAATAATCTTCCCATGGTTTTGCTCCTTTCACTATTCACACGCAAAGCGAGTTCTCTTGTTCTTTCTCGTATCACCGAGGTGGTTGGAAGGTCTTCATTAGTGTCAATGCAGCGTTCATGCCATCTAACGAAGCGCTCATGATCCCTCCGGCATAGCCTGCTCCTTCGCCTATTGGGTATAAGCCTTGGACAGACACTGATTGAAAGTCTTGGCGCACAATTCGCACCGGTGCTGATGTACGAGTCTCAACACCGGTCATGACAGCTTCCGGATGATTGAAACCGCGAATTTTTCTGCCCCAATCGGGTAGTGCCTGTTGCAAAGTATGTATGACAAAATCGGGCAGACATTTTTCCAAAGGCGTTTGAACAATTCCTGGTCGATAGCTAGGCTTTAGTAAGGGAGATTTAGTAGCGAGCGAGCCTGAAAGAAAGCTGCCCACTGTCTGAGCTGGTGCCCGATAGTCACCACCAGCCAATTGAAAAGCTAACTGTTCATAGCGTCGCTGAAATTCTATTCCGCCGAGTACCTCTCCGCCATAATCAGCAGTTGTAACGTTTACAACCAGCGCGCTATTGGCTATTCCGGACGCACGTTGATACAGGCTCATACCGTTGGTGACAACCCCACCGTGCTCAGATGCAGCGGCCACAACTAACCCGCCTGGACACATGCAAAAGGAATAGGCTGTCCTACCGCTGGATTTGTCATGATAGACTAATGCATAATCGGCTGGACTCAATTGCTTGTGTCCGGCGGACTGACCATATTGAGCTGAGTCAATCATCTCTTGCGGATGCTCGATACGAACCCCGATCGCAAAGGGCTTTGGCTCCATCGCTACTCCCCGTCGCTGCAAGAGTTCATACGTGTCTCTGGCACTATGACCAATACCTAATAACAGTGTCGAACAGGCAATAACGCTGCCGTCAGCTAAGACAACCCCCTGAACTTGTCCATCCCGCAGAATGATATCAGCCACTTTTGCTTCAAATCGCACTTCTCCGCCTAAGGCAATTACTTTCTGGCGAATGTTCTTAACAACGTGACGTAAACGATCGGTACCGATATGAGGTTTATATAAATAGCGAATTTCCGGTGGCGCTCCTGCCTCGATATATTGATCTAGCACTTGGCGCATACGCGGATCAGTTACCCGCGTTGTTAGCTTGCCATCGGAAAACGTCCCGGCGCCACCCTCGCCAAACTGCACATTCGAGATTTCATCAAGTTTACCGGTCTGCCAAAAAGCAGCGACATCGGCAGTACGGCGATCAATATCCCTGCCCTGTTCAAGTACTAAAGGATGATAGCCATGCTCAGCCAAGGTCAAAGCAGCCAACATGCCCGCAGGGCCGAACCCAACAATGACAGGGCGATCTGTTAGTTGCTGATGGCCATAAAAAACAGGCTCTGGCGGCGGTTCTACCACCAAAGCCACATGTGAATCTCTCATACGTTGCACGATTTGCGCCTCAGGTCCGTTGACTTGAACATCTAGAGTATAGACGAACGCAATATTGCCTTTACGCCTAGCGTCGAGCGCCTTGCGAATAATCGTCGCTTGAGTAATAATGCCAGTTGGCAATTTTAATCGCTTAGCCGCAAGCCTCGGCAGCGGTGTTTCGTCCTCTATGGGTACGCGATAGTCTGTGATTCGTATCAAATTGTCTGCTTCTCCTATCTAACAGGCGGACCCACTTCTAACTGGACAGATACTGAGGAAGGAGTCGCAGTCACGCCTTCTTTAAGTTGCAATTTTACATCTTTCTTGGTATTCTTATCAATTCCGTTAACGTTTATTGGCTCAGTATAGACGAATTCAATCTTTTCTAGCACAAATGGATCGCCTTGGAGTTCCACTTTTTCCGGTGAACCGGTAATACGATGCAACACAATTCCTGTAGGCAAGTCTCCGTATATAACTGTTTTTACATCAACTGTCTTCTTGTTTGGTATTTGGCTAATAGCGGCTTTCACCGTTACCTTAGCCGGATTAATCGACAATCCCTCCACTTCCCGGCCATCACGGCCATAGATAACGGCAGGAACTTCTTCAACAATATCCTTGGTTTTTCCTGTCAAGTCAATTGCCGCCACGACCTTGTCAATGGCATCAACCGCGCTTTTGGGTCCTTGAACTGTCACTTGCCCAGGTTCTACCTCAGTCTTACCAACCACGGTACCCATACTAGGCGTTCCAGTCATGCGAACAGCCACAGCGAATTTCCGTTGCAAAGCTGCATCCACTTTAATGGTGGTTTTTTCAGGAGTAATATCAACTAATTCGATGCTCGGCGGTAAGTTAACACGCACTTGCAGAGAGTGCCGTCCTTCCGCAAGACCTTTTACATCGATATATGGTTTAATATCTTTTGTTGAAATGCCAGCAATCAAGCTGCGGGGAGCTCTCACCTTGACTTTAACCGTATCAGGGGCGTCTATGATTACTGACGAAGCAGCCACATTGCGAATTTCAAGCGAAGACGTAAAACTGGTCTCCATCGGTGGATTCTGCTCATTCATAACATACAGCCAAAGGATAGTAGCTAACACCAGAGCAATTACTTTGGCAATTGCATTTTTCGATCCATTTTCCCTCATTTTGTAGGCCTCCAGCGTAAGAGATCACTTAGCCCCGTCTGCTTTGTAAAAAACAGGGGCAGCAAATTCTTTTTCAAGCCTTCTGCATCTAGATAGCGTAGCAGCTGTCCGCCGCGGGCAAGGGAGATAACGCCCGTTTCTTCACTGACGACAAGCACAATGGCATCAGTTTGTTCGGTAAGTCCAATAGCAGCACGATGCCGTGTGCCTAATTCTTTATTTAAATTGTTTGCTTCAGTCAACGGCAATAAACAGCCAGCTGCCATAACCCGATTGCCGCGTATGATTGTTGCCCCATCATGAAGCGGGGTATTAGGAATGAATATATTGATAATAAATTCGGATGACACAATCCCGTCAATCTTGATGCCTTGTTCCATGTAATCATTAAGCCCAATCTCACGTTCAATAACAAGCAATGCCCCAATCTTATTGCGTGATAAGGTAACAGCTGATTTAACCAGCTCGTTGATAAAGATTTCAGCCTCTTGCGCACTTAAAAAGACGTTTTTGCGGAATAAGCCGCCTCTACCCAATTGTTCTAAGGCACGGCGCAATTCAGGCTGAAAAACAATTGGCAACGCAACTAGCACGACTGTCGCCGACTTTTGCAGCAACCAATTGATGACATTCAGACCGAACCATTTGCTCACCAGAGTCATGACCAAAAGCACAACTAAGCCCTTTAGGAGAGCAACTGCTCGCGTATCCTTTATCATATAAAAAAACTTGTACAGGACTATGGCCACAATGACGATATCGATAATGTCCAGCGGGTTCATCGTTGCTAAAATGCCCCGTATTTGTAGCAGCATAAGATCACCTCAAAAATCCTTACCCCATTACTATTCTGCCCAAGAATAGGGAAAACCTTTTGACAGACATGCCAATGATGAAAAAAAGTTTTAAATAAGCTTGCCTCAAGGAGCGACCTGGTTTGCACGAACGCTCGAATAAAAATCTTGTTGCATCTTAACAAAAAGAAGACTGCCACGCTTCGCTCGCAGTGACACGAGAAGTGTCATTACGAACGAAGTGAAGCAATCTCTCTCAATACAGAAAATCTCAAATGACCTTTTGAAGATGTCTATTTGCTTCTTGTTTTATTCAGCAGATATAAGGTTGTTCTAAAGGCTACGTTCACATTTTTTATACTGCTTCCCCTGAAGGACAAATCACCTCTTGGGCCGTCACAAAGCCATTAAACCTTAAGAATCCATCCACCTGGTGCTTCCAAATCACCGAATTGAATACCGCAAAGAGTATCGTATAGCTTTTGAGTAACCGGTCCCACTTCTGTTTCGCTATGGAAGACGTGGAGCTTATCTTTGTATTGAATACCACCAATCGGCGTAATAACAGCCGCAGTTCCGCAAGCACCCGCTTCTTTAAATTCATCGAGATTATCGATCAAGACGTCCCGCTCTGCCACTTTTAAGTGTAAAAACTCTTTGGCTAGATATAGAAGCGAATACTTCGTGATGCTGGGCAAAATCGAAGGAGATTGCGGCGTGACAAATTCATCATCTTTCGTGATACCGAAGAAATTAGCTGCGCCAACTTCTTCAATTTTTGTATGTGTTGTTGGATCAAGATAAATGCAATCAGCAAAGCCGCTTTTTCTCGCCAACTCATGGGAGTAGAGGCTGGCTGCATAGTTGCCACCTACTTTGGCCATGCCTGTTCCATAGGGAGCTGCGCGATCATAATCGGAAACAGTATAATTGACAGGCTTCATGCCCCCTTTATAGTAAGGACCTACGGGAATGCAGAAAACGCAGAACAAATATTCAGAAGCTGGACCGACACCAATATTATCTCCCACTCCGATCAGAAGCGGTCTGATATAAAGAGTCCCGCCAGTACCGTAAGGAGGAACATAGGCTTCATTCGCCCGTACCACTTGTAAAATGGCATCGATAAACTTTTCTTCGGGAATTTCCGGCATTAGCAGACGCTGAGCGCTGTTATTGATCCGTTTGGCATTTTCATAAGGACGGAAAAGTTGGATATCGCCATTTTTTGTTCTGTAGGCTTTCAATCCTTCGAAACATTGCTGACCATAGTGTAACGCTGTCGACCCCTCGCTGATTGTCAGTTTATTATCAGTTACCAGTTTGCCTTCATCCCACTTGCCATCTTTCCAATTAGAAACATAACGAAAGTCTGTTTTAATGTAGCTAAACCCTAAATTACCCCAATCAATATTTGCTAACTTAGTCATATTCATTTACCTCTCCTTAAATAAATTATATGCTTATTTTTATTTATCATACCACTTGAAAATGATAGTATATGACAGCAAAAGGATCAGATCATTTCATGCTTTCTATCAGCATTCCCGAGTTTTCGAGCGGGCATTGCTTCTCGCCCATCTCTTGTTTTCATCGGCAAGCAGAAGTTATAGAAGGTCCGTCTGTAACAGATTTTACTTCATACAGTGCACACATCAGATTACTATTTGCGTTGTTTTATTATCCCCAAGCAGTTAACTATTTATTTTCTACTTTTATGTGCCAAAATCCTTGTCAAGTGCCATGACATTTTAAATGTTTCCGCAAACAAAATAAAAATTGGCACGGGTGTACCATGCCAATTTTTACGCCGTTAGAGGCGAACTATTTAGATACAATCAGAAAGAAAAACCACTGGTCAGCTCTGATGTTCAAGTTGTTAACGGTTTATTTAATAAACGTTAATTTTGCAATCATCTCAATGATTTGCAGCGTATCAGTGATTGGGTTACTCGTGTCCGTTCATGATCACAAGCTATTTCGAAGCAGTAAACATCTTCGCTTTTTCTCGCTCGGAAATTACCGTTTGCTGAGCAGACTTGATTGCCAGCTCCACCTGTTGGTAAGACGTACCGCCGAAGGAGTTCCGGTTAGCAACGCAGGTTTCAACTCGTATGGCATCTTGAATGTCTTCTGCAAATAGAGGCGAGAACTGGCGAAACTCTTCTAAGGATAAATCCATTAAGAACTTGCCGTTTTCGATACAGTAACGGACGCTTTTCCCGACCACTTCATGAGCCTGGCGAAACGGCAGGCCTTTTTTCACTAGATAATCAGCCATATCGGTCGCATTTGAAAAGTCTTGAGTTAGCGTTTGTTCCATGCGATTGCCGTTAATTCGCATGGCTTTTATCATAGCCGCATAGACGGTAATACTAAACTTCACTGTGTCAATCGTATCAAACAAGCCTTCTTTGTCTTCTTGGAAGTCTTTGTTATAGGCGAGCGGCAGCCCTTTGGCAATGGTCAGCATAGCCATCAAATGACCAAACACTCGTCCACTTTTGCCGCGCACTAATTCTGAGACATCAGGATTTTTCTTCTGCGGCATGATGCTAGAACCTGTGCAGTGAGCATCGTCAAGTTCAATAAACGAAAACTCTGCCGTTGACCAAAGAATAATCTCCTCACTCAACCGGCTCAGATGCATCATCAGAATCGACGCAAAAGATAGAAACTCCAGGACATAATCCCGGTCACTAACTGCGTCCAAACTATTTTCATAGACCTTGTTAAAACCGAGCTGTTCGGCAACAAAGAAACGATCGATGGGGAACGTCGTGCCAGCTAGCGCCCCAGCACCAAGCGGCATAATGTCTGTCCGTTCCCATACTCCGCCTAAGCGTGAGAAGTCCCGCGCCAACATAAAGAAATATGCCATCAGATGGTGAGAAAACAGGATCGGCTGCGCTCTCTGCAAATGCGTGTAACCGGGCATAATGATCGTTTTATGTTTTTCCGCGGTTTCAAGAATAGACTGTTGCAGATCAACCAGTCGTTCTGCGATATCAGCGATCTCCCGCTTTAAATACATATGGGTGTCTAGAGCAACTTGGTCATTGCGGCTGCGGGCAGTGTGCAGCTTGCCGCCGACTGGCCCGATACGTTCAGTCAGGCGCTTCTCGATATTCATGTGAATATCTTCAAGCGAGACTTCAAACGAAAAGTTTCCAGCTTCAATATCTGCAAGAATGCCTGAAAGCCCAGTGATAATCGTTTCCGCTTCCTCTGTTTCAATTATGCCGCATTTAGCCAACATGCGGGCATGGGCAATACTGCCCGCAATGTCTTCGCGATACATGCGTTGATCAAAGGCAATGGAGGAGGTGAACTCCTCCACCATTGCGTCTGTATTCTTGGCAAATCTGCCACCCCAAAGTTTAGCCATTCTTCTTAGCCTCTTTCTGCATCAGCGCCCTGATTTTCAAGGGCAAACCAAACAGATTGATAAAGCCTTCAGCATCCTGCTGATTATAGACTTCGTCGCGACCAAAGGTGACAAACCCTTCATGGTAGAGTGAATAGGGGGATTTCGCGCCAGCGCTGATGATGTTGCCTTTGTACAGCTTCATGCGCACTGTACCGGTGACTGTAGCCTGTGTCGAATCAACAAATGCGTCAATTGCTTCTTTCAATGGTGAATACCACATTCCATCATAGACCAACTCACCATAGCGGACAGCAACTTGCTCTTTATAGTGCATAGTCGCGCGGTCTAGCGTCAAATACTCCAACTCGCGATGCGCGTAGAACAGAATCGCGCCACCAGGTGTTTCATAAACACCGCGTGATTTCATGCCAACCAGACGGTTCTCTACAATATCAGCAATGCCGATGCCATTGGCTGCGCCAACTGCATTAAGTTTTTCAAGCAATGCAACTGCGCCGAGCTTTTCACCGTCTACCGCTACAGGGATGCCTTTTTCAAAGCTAACTTCGATATATGTTGCCTTGTCAGGTGCTTGTTCAGGCGTCGAGGTAACCATGAAAACATCGTCTTTCGGCTCATTCCAGGGGTCTTCGAGATCTGCGCCTTCGTGACTGAGATGCCAGATATTGCGGTCCATGCTGTAAGGACGCTTCTTGGTTACCGGAATGGGAATATTGTGTTTTTCCGCATAGTCAATCGCGTCTTCGCGGGAACGAATATCCCAGAGGCGCCAAGGAGCGATGATTTTCAAATGTGGTGCAAGTGCCTTGACTGTTAATTCAAACCGGACTTGGTCATTACCTTTGCCGGTGGCGCCATGACAAATAGCGTCAGCTTGTTCTTTTTCTGCAATATCGACTAATGCCTTGGCAATGATCGGGCGGGCAAAGGAGGTTCCGAGCAGATACTTGCCTTCATAAACAGCTCCAGCTTTCAGTACCGGCCAAATAAAATCTTCAATAAACGGTTTTGTAAGATCTTCGATATAGACCTTGCTGGCGCCTGATTTGAGCGCTTTCTCGCGAACAGGATTTAATTCATCACCCTGTCCGACATCAGCGCACATGGCGATAACTTCGCAATGATAGTTTTCTTTCAGCCAGGGGATGATAACTGATGTATCGAGACCACCGGAATAAGCGAGTACAACCTTTTTAATATCATTCATTTTTTACTTCCTCCTCATTGTTTAATAAATGTATCTGATTAAGCGCCCATTAACAGGGCCATAATAGCTTTTTGTACATGCAGACGATTCTCCGCCTGATCAAAGACAATCGACTGGGCAGATTCCATCACCTCTGCGGTGATTTCTTCATCACGATGCGCCGGCAAACAATGCATAACCACAGCATCAGATTTCGCGGCAGAAACCAATTCACTATTCACCTGGAAGCGAGCGAGAGCCTGCCAACGCACTTGCCACTTACTTTTCTCACCCATGCTTGCCCAAACGTCAGTATAGATTACATCAGCATCCTTAACCGCAAGATACGGATCATTAACCAATTCAATGACTGATCCGGACTGTGCTGCATCTGCCTTAGCTTCCTTGACGATGTCTTCATTGACTTTATATTCGTGCGGCGTGGCGACCGAGATATGCATGCCGACTTTCGCACAGGTATGCAGCAGCGAGTTCGCCATGTTGTTGCCGTCGCCGATATACGCCATCTTTCGTCCTTTCAGCTCACCCTTGCATTCGAGCACTGTATACAGATCGGTTAATGCCTGGCAAGGGTGCATCAAATCGGTTAAACCGTTGATAACAGGTATATTCGCATACTCAGCCAATTCTTTTACCTCAGCATGCGAATAGGTGCGAATCATAATGCCGTCAAGATAACGCGCCAGAACACGCGCCGTATCTTTTACCGGCTCACCACGGCCAATTTGCAGATCATTGGAATTGAGAAATAACGCCATGCCGCCAAGCTGCCACATGCCCACTTCGAAGGATACTCTCGTCCGGGTCGAGGACTTTTGGAAGATCATCCCCAGAGTTTTGCCTTTAAGCAGATGATGCTCTATACCTTGTTTGCGTTCAGTTTTTAGTTGTTTGGCCAGGGCAAAAATATCCTCAATATCTGCAAGCGATAAATCATGCACTGACAGTAGGTCCTTACCGCGCAAACTCATTTTCTTCACTCTCCCTCTCGATTCATTACGCCGCTAACACTTTATCCAAAATCGCGATCAGTTCATCTACATGGGTACGGGTAATAATTAGTGGCGGTACAAATCGTAATACATCGCCAGCTGTGCAGTTGATGAGAGCTCCTTGCTGCATGGCTGCCGTAACAAAATTGCCACCAGGAACATACAGTTGCATGCCGATCATCAGGCCTTTACCGCGCACATCCTTCACCAAGGCCGGATATTTCGCTTTCAGTTTGTTCAGTTCGCCGATCATATACTGACCGATAGCTTCAGCATTAGCTAACAGCTTCTCCTGTTCAATCACAGCTAGCACAGCATTCCCCGCCGCCGCGGCAAGCGGATTGCCGCCAAAGGTAGAGCCGTGATCGCCAGGCCCAAACGCACCAGCGACCTTCTCGCTAGCCAGCACGGCGCCGATTGGCACGCCGCCGCCCAGTCCCTTCGCTAAGGTAACAATGTCTGGTTTAATGGTTGAATGTTGGAAGGCGAACATTTTTCCGGTGCGCCCCATTCCAGTTTGAATCTCATCAAAAATGAGTAACGCACCATGCTGATCGCAAAGTGCACGCACTTGCTCTAAATAGGTGGCATCAGGAACCTGAATGCCGCCCTCACCTTGAATTGGTTCTAGCATGACGGCCGCAGTTTGTTCATTCATCGCTGCTGCCAGAGCGGCGATATCATTATAAGGAACATAAGAGAAACCTTGAGGCAAAGGTTCATAGCCTTTTTGGTATTTCGGCTGCGCGGTTGCCGTCAAGGTCGCCAGGGTGCGACCATGGAATGAATTCTCGGCTGTGATGATGTTTACCTTATCTTGGCTGATCGTTTTGGCGTATTTTCTTGCCAGTTTCATAGCACCTTCGTTGGCTTCGGCACCGCTATTGGCTAAGAAGATACGTTCAAGGCCGCTGACTTCGCTCAGCTTGTTAGCCAGGTTTGCCTGGGGAGCGGTGTAATACAGGTTAGAGCAATGAATCAACTTGGCGGCTTGTTCGGATATAGCAGCCACGAGTTGAGGATGAGCATGACCTAACACATTGACAGCGATCCCTGCCAGAAAGTCGATATATTTCTTTCCCTCTACGTCATATACGTAAGGCCCGTCACCATGGGACAAAACGACAGGATAGCGGCCAAATACCTTCATATAGTGGGATTGATCCTGCGAGATGATTTGCTCTTTGCTCACAACGTCTCACTTCCTTTTTTTACCACTTCAGTGCCGATACCTTCAGTAGTAAACACCTCTAACAGCAGTGAATGCGGCAAGCGGCCGTCGATGATATGGGCTTTTGCCGCGCCGCCAGCCAAGGCTCGGACGCACGACTCGATCTTAGGAATCATGCCACCGTCGAGTAAACCCTTCGCAATCATCGTGGTTGCTTCAGCGAAAGTCAGTGTAGAAACAAAGCCTGCCCTGTTCTTGAAATCGCGATACAGGCCTTCCACATCAGTCAAAAGCAGTAGTTTCTCCGCGCCAAGGGCTGCAGCTATCTCCCCGGCAACATAGTCGGCATTAATATTGTAGCTATTTCCAACTGCGTCAACTCCGGTGGGAGCGATGACCGGTATGTAGTCATTGTCTAATAACATATTGATAATTTCGGGGTTAATGCGTTCCACATCGCCGACAAAGCCGATATCGACTTCTTTTAATTGACTGTTCTCAACTACTTGCGCTAAATGTTTCTTGGCTAACGTAAGATTAGCATCTTTACCATTTAAACCAACTGCTTTGACGCCTGAGCGATTGAGCAGATTAACGATTTCCGTGTTGATTTTCCCGGCTAACACCATCTCAGCCACTTCCATGGTCTCGGCATCAGTAACGCGCAGTCCGCCGACAAATGATGACTGTTTTCCCATCTGTTTTAACGCAGCGGTGATTTCTGGCCCGCCGCCATGAACCACGACTGGCTTCATGCCTGCGTACTTCATGAAGATAATGTCCTGAACAACTTTCTGTTTTAGTTCGGCATTAATCATCGCATTGCCGCCATACTTGATGACAATGGTCTTGCCAAAAAACTCTTGCATATATGGCAAAGCTTCAGTCAATACTGCCACCTTTTCCATGTTGCTGATACTCATCGTTTGTAACTCTCCCTTCTCTTCCAACACTCAGGTATGGTACTCGGCGTTAATTTTTACATAATCGTATGAAAAATCACAAGTCCAGACAGTGGCGGCATAATCGCCAATGCCGAGTTCAATTTCAACAACAATATCGCTTGCCGACATCGCCGTCCGTAACGCCTCCAGATCAGGTTTGACGCCTAGTCCGGCGGACACAACCGGAATGCCGCCGATGCGTAATGATGTTCTCGCAGGGTCTGCTTGCGCGCCAGAGTAGCCGACAGCGCAAAGAATTCTGCCCCAGTTCGGGTCTTCACCAAAGAACGCCGTCTTTACAAGCGGTGATTTGGCAACAGCCATGGCGGCAGTTTTTGCATCCTCTTGACTGGCAGCGCCGCTGACGTTGACCTCTAAGAACTTTGTCGCCCCTTCGCCGTCACGAACAACCAACTTGGCAAGTTCGATTAATACATTTGTCAGCGCCTCACAGAAGGCTGCGTAGTCCGGATGTGAGACGTTGTCGATGAGTGAGTTCTTAGCCAACCCGTTTGCCAATACAGCCAGGGTATCATTTGTGCTGGTGTCGCCGTCAATCGTAATCATGTTGAAGGATTTGTTTACAGCAGCATTGAGCGCCTGTTGCAGAACCGGAGCTGTTATTGCTGCATCTGTTGTGACATACGAAAGCATAGTCGCCATATTCGGATGAATCATGCCAGCGCCTTTTGCAACGCCGCCTATTTTTACTGTGGTGTCACCTAATGTCAGTTCATAGGCGCAAACCTTGGGAAATGTATCTGTTGTCATAATGGCGTGCAATGCCTGTTCATGACCGTTAACTGACAAACCGGCCGCAGCAGCTTCAATGCCTGGCAGCACTTTATCCATTGGCAAAGTAACACCAATAACGCCAGTTGACGAAACCAGCACTTCATCTTCTGCTATCCCCAGCAAATTTGCGGTTGTAGTCACCATCAAACGAGCGTCAATCAGCCCTCGTTCACCAGTGCAGGCATTGGCGCAGCCGGAATTTACCACAATAGCGCGAAGTTTTCCTTTGGCTGCGTTTTCCCGGGAAATAAGTACAGGCGCTGCCGCCATTTTATTTTGTGTAAATACAGCTGCCGCAGCTGCAGGAACTTGACTAACAATCAGTGCAACGTCTTCCTTGCCGCTCTTCTTAATGCCAGACTTTACGCCTGCGGCCACAAAGCCCTGAGGTGCCGTAATGCCGCCCTCGATCTTTTTCATCAGTCTTCACTCTCCACTCAAGTTATTACAAATACAGCGGGACTTGCGTCAAACCAGTGAGTTCATCCATTCCAAACATGACATTCATGTTCTGCACAGCTTGACCGGCAGCCCCTTTTACTAAGTTATCAAGGGCGCTAACTACGATTACGCGACCGGTGCGTTTGTCAACATGCCAGCCGATATCGCAGAAATTCGAACCTCGTGTATTTTTTGTTGCAGGATATCCGCCTCTGCCAAGCAGTCGGATAAAGTATTCGCTATCATAATGGGAAACAAACGCGTCGTCCACTTGTTCAGCGCTGACCCCTGGTTTGAGATTTGCATAACAAGTTGCTAAGATTCCCCGGACCATCGGAATCAGGTGGGGAGTAAAGTTAATAACCACCTCATTAGACGCGAACTCAGAAAGCGCTTGCTCTATTTCTGGCGTATGGCGATGTCCGCCAATATTATAGGCTTTTAGATTTTCTGTCGCTTCTGCATAGTGATACGTTTGATTCAAGCCTCTGCCTGCGCCTGAGATGCCAGACTTAGCATCAACAATAATACTGTCTGTAGCCACCAATCCGTTTTTAACGAGCGGCGTCAGCGCCAAAATGCTGGCAGTGGTATAACAGCCTGGATTGGCAAGAATTTTTGCATGTTTGACTTTTTCTCGAAATAATTCGGTCAAACCGTAAACTGCGTTAGCGTCTTTATGGGTATGGGGTACTTTATACCACTTTTCATATACCGATGTATCGGCAAACCGATAATCAGCCCCTAGATCGATGACCTTTTTCCCATGTCCAGTGATCGTTTTTACCGCATCCATTGCATGCCCATGCGGTAAGGCTATAAAGACAACATCACTATCCTTAGCTACGACATCAAGCTGTTCCATGCTTGTCAGCGTCTGATGATAAATGTGGCCAAAATGCGGATAAACGCTGTTAATGTCGGCGCCTGTTTGATTCTCGGATGTGATATGAACAACTTCTGCCTGCGGATGACTAGCTAAAATTCGCAATAGTTCTTCTCCGGTATAGCCTGTTGCACCACAAATGCTGATTTTCATATAGCCTTCCCCCTCTATCACTGTAATAATTATACGTCATCAATGCATAAAAATGCAATATATTTTTTAGGATTTTGTATACTTAATTATATTAGTACATAATCTGGCCAATAATCGGTATCCGTTGTCCGCATTCCGGACATAGCTTGTCCTTAGTTAACCAGCTCTTTCGTTGGCACCGCTCAATTAACAAAGCACCACACCCCGGACAATCGGTATTGGTGCCAGTTGGGCCAATATTTCCTATGTAGACATAGTGGAGATATTCTCGCGCTGTTTGCCAGGCCTGCTGCAAGGTGGTAAGCGGCGTTGCCGGTAGGTTCATTTGATAGTTTGGAAAATAACGTGAAAGATGCAAGGGGATGTCTGGGCTGAGTGTTGCCAGCCATTTGGCCAGAGCGCTAATTTCATTCATTGAGTCATTCATCCCTGGAATCACCAAGGTAGTGACTTCAACATGGCAGGCTTGGACGGCAGACTCGACTGTGCTCATCACTTGGTGCAGTTCACCAGAACAGACGGTTTTATAAAAATCCTCAGTAAAAGCCTTAACATCAATATTCATGGCATCAGTGCATGTTAGCAACTCGGCTAGAGGTTTGGGATTAATGTAACCATTTGTGACTACGACATTTGCCAATCCGGCGCTTCTAGCGACAATCGCTGCATCGCGAACGTACTCAAACCAGACTCCGGGTTCAGAGTAGGTGTAAGCGATACCAATATTGGTTTTCCCTGCAGATATGGCTAAATTCACAGACTCTTGGGGCGAGAGATCCGTGGGCTCTACATTTGTTTGCGTAAGGTGCCAATTCTGACAAAAGCGGCAGTTGAAGTTACAGCCCCATGACCCAAGCGATAAGATATCTGCGCCAGGATAGAAGTGATAAAGCGGTTTCTTTTCAATCGGATCAATAGCCGATGCAGTGCATGCTCCATAGTTTGTGATATATAGACTGCCATTACGATTGACACGCGTCCGGCAGAAGCCTGTTTTATCCGATCTGATCAGACAGTTGTGCGGACATAAACAGCAGCGCACACCGTCGCCTTCTATGCTGAAGTATTCTGCAGCTTTCATATCAGGTATGACGAGTAACCGAGAATCGGTATAACTCGATCTCTTCGTGCGGATCAATTCCCGCTTTATTCATGGCGATGGAAATCTGTTCTTCAACTGTGTCGACCCCGTCAAGATCAGGTAACAAGAGGCCACTGCGGCGTCCTCGCTTTACAATAACTCCATAGCGCTTTGGATCAAGTACTGCCAAGCTTTCTACCCTTTCAGGGGCCGAAAGGATATCTACAGATACTGTCAAGTCAGGCAGTTCGTCTGTAGTCACTGGCCAAAACCGCGGGTCTTCCGTTCCAGCGCTGATTGCATTTGCAATAATCTCAGCCGCAATAGACTCACGGGTTGGCGCAAATGTTCCAATACAGCCACGCAATTCGCCGTCTTTCTTTAAGGATACAAATACCCCTGCCTGACCGCAGAGTTCAGCAGGAATGTTGCTCGGTGTCGGCAATTGCGTGCCGTAGTTTAGAAAGTGGTCTATACTTTGCCTAGCCAATTTTACTGCTGAACTATCCATGACGCGCCGCCCTTGTCTTAGACTTCTCCTTTGCCTGCAGGGGGGTAAGTAAAGCAACACCATAGCCTACACCGAATGGTCCTTCATAGGAGAGGACATTGGCTTGCGCCTCCAGGCCACCAAGAACGCCAAACAGAAAAAAAATGGAGCGCAACCCGCATTCTCCGGCCTCTTCAATTAAGTTCTTATCCATTGTCAATAATGCTTTAACGTTCATATTGGCAACAGCATCCATTACCTGTCTGTCAAATTCAGCCGCGCTTGGGCTATACCCCGCCGGTGCGTCTGGTACTAGCCTATGCGATAAGTCGCCAGAAGCAATTACCGCTGTTCTTCGATCTAGCATTCCGAGAGCCCCTTGTACAGCCTTACCAAACGTATACATTTCTTCATAAGGCAACATACCAATCGAAAGATGAACTAATTGCCCCTTAAAACCCGCTTTGTGCAGGAAATAGAGCGGTACGACAGCGCCGTGGTCCAGTTCTAGCGGCAGACGACGACTTTTCGCCACATCATCGGTCAGTTCAATATAATTAATGCCTAGGCGTTCGGCCCTGCGAACGATATGCCGCACCAACAGCCCGTCCGTCTCAAAGGCTACAGAAACATCCGGCGCGCCGAATGCTGCCAAACTGCCTCGTAAGCGCGGATAGACACTGATGCTAACAGCGTCCTCGAAAACGGGGCCATGCGGAGTTATTAAAATGACGGTCTCAGAGCCGCGCTCAACGAGAGTTTGCGCAACCTGCTCTGCAGCCCGCACGGTGGAACAAATGCGTTTAGTATCACACCCGCCGACTTCTGGCACCATTATCGGAGGGTGCGGCATAAGCGCGCAACCAACCAGACTCTTCAAATACATCCACTCCTTTGGCCTTTGTCTGATTATCTTCCCATATTATTACTCAAATGATACGCTAGAGCTCTGGCGATCAAATCAACCATTTCCTGTTGATATTGAGGGTTGACCAGCTTAGCCGCCTCATTTGTATTACTGATATAGCCTGTTTCGATCAGTATACCTGGGATACCTATTCGATTCAACACCAAAATATCCAAATCCTGCTTCGCCTGGCGCCGGTTTCCGGGGGGGAAATTGCGCAGGGCTTCTTGGACAGTTTCAGCTAATAGTCTATTTTCCGCAACATGAGGGCTAAAGAATACCTGAGACCCTGACCACTTAGAACCGGCGATTGCATTAGCGTGAATGCTGACATATAAACGGGGATTCGCATTCTGAATGATCTCCACTCGTTTCAGCAAATCATTACGTTTGCCGCCTTTGCCTTTCGTATAATAATCGACATCATTGTCTCTTGTCAATACAACGTTAGCGCCAGCCGCATTCAGGACATCAGCCAATTTCAATGAAATGGTTAAATTCAAGTCTTTCTCGATCACATTATTACGCGATGCTCCGTCATCAATGCCACCATGCCCTGGATCAATCGCAATGCATACTCCCTTCAATGCAGATAAATCGGCGTCATTAATACTCCCCTTTGTCAGAGTGGGATAGTATGACGAAAAGACGTGAGTAACAATGGCAAATATACTGCAGAAGAAAATCAATTTAACGTTTTTATGCTTCAGCAAAAGAATTCGCATACACGTCCCCCTATCACTTCGCGGCTTTTTCAGCGCGCTCTTGCTAATACTATGCGACTGCGGCTTTCTCTATGTACTGCCCATATAGCCAAACCACCACAATTACGCTACAATATATAGAAGAACATCCATGGGAGGGGCTTATGCGTCTTAAATTTGTCATTATCCTCGGTCTCATTTTTGCTGCTTCCTTCTGGTGGGCTGGAGACGCGCCACGGTTGCTCCAATCACGCCTTGAACGCACATTCGCCATCCACTCGGATGAACCAAGCGTCAGCGAGCGCGTATTGCGTGTTGCAGCTTTAAAGACTGCCGTGAACTCCAGAATTCCCAAACAGAACTATGTACATATAGACTCGATCCCGCTCATTTTGCAGCAAGCCATTATCGCTGTTGAAGACAACCGATTTCACAATCATATCGGCATTGACCTGAGCGCAATTTTCCGGGCATCGCTTGTTAATCTACAATTTGGTGAAGTGGTTGAAGGTGGCAGCACCATCACCCAGCAATTAGTGAAAAATCTATTTTTGTCGCCAGACCGGACACTAGCTCGAAAACTCGAAGAGGTTGCTTTGGCCCTGGATCTCGAGCTGCGCTATTCAAAGTTGCAAATTCTAGAGATGTATCTAAATACGATTTATTTTGGCGAAAACGCCTATGGAATTGGACGAGCGTCTGTCATCTATTTCAATAAAACGCCTAATAAACTCACTCTACCAGAAGCTGCTCTAATTGCCGGACTGCCTAATGCCCCCTCGATCTATTCTCCTTATGTTGACTGGAATGCGGCTAAACGCCGCCAGGCGGTCGTCTTAGCTGCCATGCAGCGCAATGGATACATCGATGCTGCAACGGCTCAGAAAGCCCGCACAGAGCCGTTGAGCCTAGCTAGAGCCCGGTAATGAGAAAACTCAAGGCCCCTGGCGGTAATACCGCCAGGGGCCTTGAGTTTTCTCATTACTTGAAGTGGTTTGGGCTGACGGTCCAACCACTGCGTTCCTGCAGTTTATTGTCAACATCAGCTTTGGAAACGCGTTCCATGACAAATTCACGAATCAGCGTATCAGCGTTAATCTGGTCAATATGTTTGACTACACGGCCCTCCTGAACAACGTTGAAGGATACGAGAGTGTAGTAGGCTTGCCGATCTGCTGTAGGCGCTTCTTTAATTACTGCGCCCAGAATGATCTCAGGCTTGCTTTCCACGAAATGACTGGTAATTTGTTGATCAGTGGCAAAAATTACTGTCTTTGGTGACATGAGCAACTTATGTATTTCTGGAAATAACGTTTTCACTTCGCTGAGTTTAAATGGACTCTGCGGTGTGAAGCGTTGAATCTGGACAACGGAATCGGGTTTACCGGTTTCATAGGCAGCAACCATCTGGAATCCTTGCTCATTGCGCCAAAACTGATGCCACAAGGTCGCTTCTTTAGCATATTTGTGTCCGGACTGTTCCCAATCTAGTTTTGTCCACAATTGATTGTCTGCATCGACAACAATGCGATACTCTCCATAGAGAGCAGCTGTATCGGAGCGGCTGTTCCCCACCGCAGCAAATGCAGTTCCCATGGTCGTTGCTAGCAATAGCAACAACGTGAATACAACAAACTTCTTCATTCTCATTCTCCTCCGTTTACTCCTAGATAGAACTTATATTAGACTAACAGGTCAAACTTTCCTGCTAGAAAAATAAAATCCCTCAGGAATTTCAAAAATTCCTGAGGGATTTGGTTTGTTATTAACGCTTGGAGAACTGTGAAGCTTTACGCGCTTTTTTGAGGCCGTATTTCCGACGCTCTTTTTCACGCGGGTCGCGGGTCAGCAGACCAGCTTTCTTTAATAACGGGCGATATTCCAAATCAACTTTTAGCAAAGCACGGGAAATCCCGTGACGAACGGCGCCAGCTTGTCCGGATACACCGCCGCCTTCAACTTTGGCGAGTACATCATATTTACCAACCGTGTCTGTTAGGGCCAGCGGTTGCTTCACAATCAGTTCAAGGGTTTTCAAACCGAAGTAATCGTCGAGTGCACGGTCGTTGACAACGATCTTGCCTTCTCCCGGAACCAGACGAACTCTGGCAACCGAAGTTTTTCTCCGACCAGTTCCATAATAAACTACTTGTGCCAATTTCTGTTCCTCCTTTCCGGTTATCGAATATTCAATTCAAGATTTTCCGGCTGCTGTGCAGCATGTGGATGCTCAGATCCGCGGTAAACTTTTAATTTACGGAACATGTCGCGACCCAGGCTATTTTTCGGCAGCATGCCTTTGATAGCGTGCTCAACGACTCTTTCCGGGCGCTCTTGCATTAGTTTGCCAGCAGTAGTAAACGTAGTGCCGCCAACATAGCCGGAGTGGCTAAAATACGTCTTCTGCACCAGTTTCTTGCCAGTTAATTGTACTTTTGCAGCATTAATGATGATGACATAGTCTCCTGTGTCAACATGTGTAGTGTAAGTCGGTTTATGTTTGCCGCGCAGAACTTTAGCTACTTCAACCGCCAGTCTGCCCAGCGTTTTGCCTTCGGCGTCCACGAGATACCACTTACGTTCTATGTTTGATTCATTGGCCATAAACGTCGTTCTCATCCAGTTATCCCTCCTTGCATGAAAATCAAGAGTAGCACGAATATAGTAAGCTTAGGTCTAGATTTTCACCTTGATTTCCGGGGCTAGTGGAATCGTGGCAAAATCTCATAAGGATATTGTAATTAATTGACTGGTCAATGTCAAGTAAAAAAGCTATAACAACCCGGATTCATAATAAACTTCTTTCAAATACAGACCATGTGCTGGTGCCGTTACCCCAGCTCGGTGACGATCACGCGACTCACGGATATGAAACATGGCGTCTGCGTCCAGCTTGTGAATCCCGATATTAACTAACGTCCCAACCAAATTTCGAACCATATGATACAAAAAACCGGTTCCATGAAACAAGCACTCAATCACATCTCCGTCCTGCCGGCATTCTGCATGCAGCATTTCTCTGACAGGATTGACCGTCGCTCCACCTGTAGCACGAAAGGCAGAAAAGTCATGCTTGCCAATTATATGCTTAAGCGATTGACTCATTCGCTCAATATCCAACTTCCGCCGAATGTGCCAGGCGTATCGTATTAGGAGCGGATCAGCTAAGTGGTTATTGTATATGCGATAATAGTAGATCTTGCTTTTTGCTGATATGCGGGCATGAAATTCAGCTGGCACCACAGCGGCTTTGCGGATGACGATATCGGTCGGTAGTACTCCCTGAGCGGCAAAGGGTATGCGTGAGACAGGTATGGAGCCGGTAGTCTTAAACGTGACAACCTGCCCATGAGCGTGCACACCGGTGTCTGTTCGCGCTGCACCAGCAATTTTAAGGGTATGCCCAAAAAGCGATCCTAGCCGGTCTTCGAGAACCTGCTGAATACTCAGCGCATTCGCCTGCCTTTGAAAGCCATGGTAGGCTGTGCCATCATAAGCGACAGTTAAACAAATATTTCTCTCACACATTATTTTAACCAAACCAAAGTAACAATTAGGCCGATAATCGCTGCCATTGCTACTCCATCGCGTAGCGCCAGCCGTAATTCCTTCATCCGTGTCCGGTTGTCACCACCGCGATAGCATCGCGCCTCCATGGCTGTCGCCAATTCATCAGCCCGTCGAAACGCGCTGATAAACAAGGGGACCAACAAGGGGATCATATTCTGCGCCCGCTTAAGCAATGAACCAGAAGAAAACTCAGCACCGCGAGCGATCTGTGCCTTCATGATACGGTCTGTCTCCTCAATTAAGGTAGGAATAAAGCGCAGGGCAATTGTCATCATCATTGCCAGTTCATGGGCTGGTACGCCAATCCGTTTAAACGGATTCAGCAGCCTTTCAATTCCGTCAGTCAATACAATAGGCGAAGTGGTAAAGGTTAATAATGAGGAAATCACGATCAGCAACACCAATCTCAGCGACATGAGTATCCCTTGCCGCAGTCCTGTGTCAGTGATTGCAAATGGGCCAGCAGCCAATACAATGGCGCCTGGTGTAGTCAGCAGATGAATGAGAAAGGTAATCAACAGTATCAGCCATAGTGGTTTTATGGATTTAAAAACCAGCCTAGCCGGTATGCGGGATATGCCAACAACTAAAATAGAAAACAGCACTAGCACGCCATAAGCGAGATATGTCTCAGCCAAAAATATACTGCTAATAAACAGCACTGTGCCCAGAATTTTAGTTCGAGGATCTAGCTGATGAATAAATGACGCCCCAGGAAAATATTGTCCTAACGTAATGCCACTAAGCACTGTACTTGCCTCCCATCGCCGCCAGAATCTCTTCTGTTGCCAGCTCGGGGGTTAGCGCTTCGCCGAGTACGGGAAGGCCAGCAGTCTTTAATTTGCGCAGCAAGGTAGTCACACTAGGCACATCTACGCCAGCTGCTCGCAAGCGGTCAATGCTACCGCCAAAGATTGTCTCAGGCCGTCCGTCAAGACTAATGATCCCGTCATGCATGACCAACAGACGATTGGCCATGCGCGCTATGTCTTCCATGTTGTGTGATACCAAGATTACTGTGATGTTAGAAGTATGATAAAGATTTAATATCTGTCCAAATATCTCGTCTCGTCCCCTAGGATCAAGTCCGGCAGATGGTTCATCAAGGACAAGATAGGTTGGTTCGAGTGCAATCACACCTGCAATCGCTACGCGACGCATCTGACCACCGCTTAACCGAAAAGGAGAGCGGCGGGAAAATGCATCAAAGTCAAGACCGACAAAATCCATAGCCCGCCTGACGCGAGCCTCTACTGTATCGGCATCCAGTTTAAGATTCCGCGGTCCAAAGGCAATGTCATCAAACACCGTCTCTTCAAATAGTTGCTGTTCCGGGTATTGAAAGACCATGCCAACCTTACGCCTTGCGCTCTTAGACTCAGCAGACTTGGTGTGGAGATTGACTCCGTCGACCAACACTTCCCCTAGGGTAGGTTGCAACAAACCATTGAGATGTTGAATCAACGTTGACTTACCAGACCCGGTATGTCCAATCACGCCGACAAACTCTCTTTGCTGAATTTCTAGCGTTATTTCTCTAATAGCAGTCTTCTGATATGGCGTTCCCTGCATATAGGTATAGGAAACATTATCTAATTTTATCGACATAGCGATGTCACCAGTTCCTCATCTGTGATGACCTTGCCTGTTATTTTCAAACCACGGCTGCGTAATCGGTGGCTTATTTCCGCAGCAATCGGCGCATCAAGGCCTATCTGTTTTAACCGTTCAACTTGAGAAAAGATCTGTTCTGGAGGGCCCTGTTCCAGCACCGAACCGTTTTCCATCACGATCACCCGGTCAGCAGTTACTGCTTCATCCATAAAATGCGTAATATAGACAACGGTGATGCCTTCTTCTTTATTCAAGCGATGAGCTGTTGCAAGAACCTCGCTACGACCTGTTGGATCAAGCATTGCCGTTGGTTCATCAAGTACCAGACATTTAGGACGCATAGCCAGCACTCCCGCAATAGCGATGCGTTGTTTTTGACCGCCTGATAACAGATGCGGAGCATGCGAGGCATATTCGAACATCCCCACTGAATGCAACGCATCATCGACCCTTCGGCGAATTTCAAGTGCCTCAATGCCTAAATTCTCAGGTCCAAAGGCTACATCCTCTTCAACAATTGCAGCTACAATTTGGTTGTCTGGGTTTTGAAATACCATGCCAACTGATTGACGGATGTTCCAGAGAAGCTCCGGATTACTTGTATCCATGCCACAAATTTGACAAACTCCGCTTGTTGGCAGCAGCAAAGCATTGAGATGCTTGGCAAGGGTGGATTTACCCGATCCGTTTGCACCGATAATCGCAACAAACTCGCCTTTTGTGACTGATAGGTTAATTTGATTTAATGCAATTTGGGGTTTTCCTTCTACGTCTACATACTCGTGTATAACACGATCTAATCGGATAATCTGTTCTGTCTCTGTCATGACCTCTCCCATATCACAATCCCCCATGCCAGAGTATATGCACGCATAGGGCGACCCTTCGGCCGCCCTTTCATGCCCGTTGTATTACGGAATTATTGACCAAGCATCAGACGTTGCTTGGTGAGTGTTTTACACCAATTCCAAGATAGCCATCGGAGCGGCATCGCCCCGACGGGGTCCGAGTTTCAGCACACGGGTGTAGCCACCCTGACGCTCTTTATATTTTGGTGCAATCGAATCAAATAGTTTTTTCGTCACTTCTTCATCCATGAGAAAGGACAACACTTGACGGCGAGCATGCAGATCGCCTCGTTTAGCCAGGGTAATCATCTGATCGGCTAGGCCGCTCATTTCTTTAGCCTTGGCTTCAGTTGTCTCAATACGCTCATGGGCGAAGAAGGAGGTCAAAATGCTGCGAAACAGCGCCTTACGGGCGCTGGAGTCACGTCCAAATTTACGGTAGGCCACAAATTTCCCTCCCTTTATTCCTCGTTTTCGGCGAGTGAAAGTCCGAGTTCAGCCAACTTTTTCTTGACTTCATCTAGAGACTTACGCCCCAAATTACGAACCTTCATCATATCTTCTTCTGATTTCTGAACCAACTCAGCAACGGTATTGATCCCAGCCCGCTTCAAGCAGTTATAAGACCGTACCGACAGTTCCAGGTCTTCAATGTTCATTTCCATTGTTTTGGAGCCGCTGTCCTCCACAGGTTCTGCGACGACTCCGTCGGAGGCGTCATCCTCGAGAGGGGTCCCGGCGAAATTTTGGAACAGCTTCAGTTCGGAAATCAGGATTCGCGCCGCTTTGCTAACGGCTTCGGACGGCTTTATACCGCCATTTGACCAGACTTCCAGCGTAAGTTTGTCAAAGTTAGTGACATTACCGACACGCGTATCTGTTACACTATAATTTACCCGCTGGATGGGAGAGAAGATTGAGTCAATCGGAATTTCGCCAATCACCTGATCAGGCCGCTTATTCTTATCAGCAGGAACATAGCCATAACCAGGCTGAACAGTCATTTCCATTTTGAAATTGGCGTCCGCGTTAAGTGTAGCGATATGTTTGTCAGGATTGAGAATTTCCACATCTGCGTCGGTAATAATATCGCTCGCCTTAATTTCTCCTTCACCTTGCGCTTCAACCCGAATAACACGCGGCTGATCGCCATGCAATTTCAGATATAGCTCTTTCAAGTTGAGGATAATGTCGGTTACGTCTTCCCGCACGCCGGGTATCGTGGAAAACTCATGAAGCACGCCGTCGATTTTCACAGAGGTGACAGCAGCCCCAGGCAAAGATGACAGGAGAATTCTCCGCAAGCTGTTGCCAAGAGTAATACCATAACCACGCTTCAGCGGTTCACAAACAAACGTTGCATGTTTGTTATCTTCACTTTGTTCCACAATTTCGATTTTCGGTTTTTCGATTTCCATCATCCGGAAATGCCCTCCTCCTCGTGCGCTAGTGCGCCCCTAAGGGACAAAACTGTGTAGAGCTTTGCAAAAGCCGGCGCCGTGCTGCAACTGCCTGCAGTGAGCGCCGCCTCAGCTCGCGATTGAAAAGTGTTCAGGTGACTACCTTGAATACAACTCAACAATCAGATGCTCCTGAACCGGTAAGTCAATTTCTTCGCGGGACGGGTACCTAGCCACTTTGCCAGTCATGTCTGCAGCAGACAGTTCAAGCCACGCGGGCGCAGTTTTGTGTGCCAGTCCTTCTGCCAACTCTTTTATGATTGGTGATGACTTGCTGCCTTCGGCAACTTGAATCACATCACCAGGTTTCAACAGTGCAGACGGGATATTTAGGCGACGTCCATTAACAGTGAAATGTCCATGGCGGACGAGCTGACGAGCTTGGGGGCGACTAGCTGCGAAGCCAAGGCGATAAACAATGTTATCAATTCTGCGTTCCAGCAGAACTAACAGGTTTACACCGGTGATGCCTTTTTGACGGTCAGCCTTTACAAAGTAGTTGTGGAATTGGCGCTCTAGAACGCCATAGGTGCGGCGAGTTTTTTGTTTCTCCCGCAACTGAATGCCATACTCAGAAACTTTTTTGCGTCCCTGGCCCTGGCCGTGCTGGCCGGGGGCATAAGCGCGCCGGGTAACAGGGCACTTATCACTATAGCACTTATCGCCCTTGAGGTATAGTTTCATACCTTCGCGGCGGCATTGTCTGCAAACAGGTCCAACGTATCTTGCCATTCTTATAACACCTCCCGGTTTATACTCTTCTACGCTTGGGCGGACGGCAGCCATTATGGGGAATCGGCGTAACGTCCTTAATGAGATTAACTTCTAGACCAGCGGCTTGTAAGGACCGAATAGCCGCTTCACGTCCCGATCCGGGACCTTTAACATAGACTTCAATTTGCTTCAGACCGTGTTCCATCGCTGCTTTTGCAGCTTGTTCAGCAGCCATTTGAGCGGCAAACGGAGTGCTTTTACGTGAGCCTCTAAATCCCATTTCACCAGCGCTGGCCCAGGACAATGCGTTGCCTCTGGTATCAGTAATCGTAACAATCGTGTTATTAAAGGTTGAGCGAATGTGCGCAACGCCAAACTCGATATTTTTACGCTCTTTGCGTTTTGTACGAACCACTACTTTTTTTGTAGCCAATCAATATCCCCTCCTTACGCTACTTATTATTTAGTTGCTTTCCGTTTCACGCCGACAGTTTTCTTCGGACCCTTACGCGTGCGAGCATTAGTCTTCGTGCGCTGTCCGCGTAGCGGCAGTCCGGCGCGATGACGTTTTCCGCGGTAAGAGCCGATTTCAATCAGCCGTTTGATATTAAGAGATTCTTCACGACGCAGATCGCCTTCAACCTTATAGTTCTTGTCAAGCGACTCACGGATTTTAGCGACTTCTTCTTCAGTTAGGTCGCGAACACGTGTATCAGGATTAATCCCTGTCGTTGCCACGATCTGACGGGCTAGTGTCAAACCGATGCCATAAATGTATGTCAGTGCGATTTCTATGCGTTTATCACGCGGTAAGTCTACACCAGCAATACGTGCCATTCAATGCACCCCCTATCCTTGTTTTTGTTTATGCTTCGGGTTTTCACAAATCACCATGACATGTCCATGGCGCTTAATAATTTTGCATTTCTCACAAATCGGCTTCACCGATGGTCTGACCTTCATAGAAGCAACCTCCCTTACTTACTCCGAACCTTGGGCTATTTGAACCGGTAGGTAATTCTGCCGCGCTTCAGGTCATAAGGCGTGATCTCGACAGTGACTTTATCTCCAGGCAAAATTCGAATGAAATGCATCCGCATTTTGCCAGAAATATGAGCCAACACTACATGCCCATTCTCGAGTTTTACCTGGAACATGGCATTCGGCAGCGCTTCGATTACCGTACCCTCTACTTCGATGACGTCTTGTTTGGACACGCTATCTCCTCCTCATCCACTTCACGAATCCGGTTTGCTGACATCGTGCCCGGTTCCCAACCCGCCTGAGTTACAGGCGGGTTAGGATTTCCGGTCCGTCAGGGGTTATGGCGATAGTATGCTCGAAATGAGCGGATGGTTTTCCGTCCGCTGTCACTACCGTCCACCCATCATTCAGTACGTTCACTGCGTGTGTTCCCATGTTAATCATGGGCTCAATCGCTAGTGTCATGCCAGGCTTTAATCGCGGTCCGTGACCAGGAATGCCGTAGTTGGGTATTTGCGGATCTTCGTGCATGTTCCTGCCTATTCCGTGGCCCACATAGTCGCGTACCACGCCGTAGCCGTGTTTCTCAGCATGAGTCTGCACGGCATGGGAGATATCACTGAGACGATTTCCCGCTATTGCTTTTTCAATCCCCTTATCCAGCGACTCTTGAGTGACATTGAGCAGATTTCTCACCTCGATGTCAATTTCGCCGACTGGCAGGGTAAGTGCGGCATCACCATGATATCCATTAATTACCGCTCCTATATCAATGCTAACAGTATCACCATTTTTTAACTTTTTTACACTTGGAATGCCATGGACGACCTGTTCATTTACTGAAGCGCAAATGTTCCCTGGAAATCCGTGATATCCCTTAAACGTCGGTATGGCACCGCAGTTCTTGATATAGTCCTCTGCGATCTGATCAAGTTGGAGAGTAGTGATCTCAGGCCGCACCGCTTTCTTCACTTCTTGAAGCGTTTCGGCCACAATGCGCCCCGCATCCCGCATATACTTTATCTCTCGTTCAGACTTCAAGATGATCATGCTGAGACGCTCCTCAGTACAGAGATGATGTCCTTAAATACCGTATCCATGGATTGCAGACCATTGATCTCGGTATAGATTCCGTGTTGGTTATAATACTCGATTAAGGGTTTTGTTTGGGACTGATGTACTGCCAGACGTCTTGCAACCGTTTCTTCCCGGTCATCATCCCTTTGATACAGCTCACCAGCGCATTTATCGCAACGCGTCGGGTCTGAGGAAGGGAAATTAACCACATGATAGGTGGCGCCACACTGTTTACACATACGGCGCCCGGTTACGCGGTTGATGAGCTCTCCCGCAGGAACGCTAACATTTAGTACACCATCTAACGAAATTCCTAGTTCTTCAAGTGTTGCGTCAAGAGCACGCGCCTGTTCAAGCGTACGGGGAAAACCATCAAGGATAAATCCTTTTTTCGCATCAGGCTTTGACAATCGTTCTTTAACGATACCGATCGTTACACTATCTGGCACGAGTTGGCCAGCATCCATGTATGCCTTTGCTTGCTTTCCCAGTTCTGTTTGCTCTTTAACTGCTGCTCTGAACATATCGCCGGTAGAAATGTGCGGAATATTATAGCGCTCTACCAGCCTGGCCGCTTGCGTGCCTTTGCCCGCTCCCGGCGGCCCCATCAACAGGATATACATCCCGCCGCACCTCCTATTTCATGAAACCTTGATAGTGCCGCATCAGGATGAGTGATTCAATCTGTTTCATGGTGTCGAGCGCCACGCCCACGACAATTAGGAGCGCGGTGCCGCCGAAATAGACGCCCTGAATGTTCGTGGCACCTGCCACGAAGTTCGGCAATATGGCAATTAGAGCGAGGAAAATAGCGCCGGCTAGGGTTATGCGGCTCATAACCCGCTCTAAATAGTCAGCGGTTGGCTTGCCAGGACGCAGTCCCGGGATGAAGCCACCGTATTTTTTCATATTCTCTGCCATATCCGGGATATTTAAGGTAACCGCAGTATAGAAGTACGTGAAGAATACGATCATTAACGCATACAACAGCGTTTGTAGAGGAGTTCCCCACGCAAACCATCCTGCCACTGTTTTAACCCAGGCCACATCAATAAACTGAGCTATGGTTACCGGAAACATGAGCACGGATGACGCAAAGATAATTGGAATTACACCTGCTTGGTTAATTTTAAGTGGAATATGGGTAGAATGGCCACCATAGGTTTTGCGACCAACAACACGCTTAGCGTATTGAACTTGAATTTTACGTTGTCCTTGCTGAATGGCGATAACGAAAACAATCATAGCCACTGCAATGATAAGGAACAACAGAACGTTGAAAATGCTAATCGTTCCCGCGGCAAGGTATTGGTACATTACATATAAACCATCCGGCAGACGTGATACGATGCCTGCGAAAATAATCAATGAAATGCCATTACCGATGCCTTTTTCGGTAATCTGCTCGCCCAGCCACATCAAGAATACAGTACCAGCAGTCAAGGTGAGAGCAATCAGTAGTACTGAGCCTATACCAGGATTAATCACTGCAGCGCGCAGGCCATATGCCATGCCAAGAGCCTGAATAAAACCTAACAATACTGTGCCATAGCGGGTAATCTGGCTGATTTTCTTACGGCCTTCTTCCCCTTCTTTAGCCCATTGTTCAAACTTCGGCACAACGATGGTGAGAAGCTGCATGATAATAGAAGAGTTGATGTATGGAGTGATGCTCATCGCGAAAATTGAGAACTTGCTTAATGCGCCACCGGCAAAAAGATCAAGAAGACCAAATAGATTGCCAGACGTAAATAGTTGCTCAATGACCGAAGCATTCACACCGGGTACAGGAATATGGGCTCCGGCCCTGAAAACGATGAACATCGCTAAAGTAAACACTACTTTTTGCCTGAGTTCCGTGATTTTCAGCACATTGGACAGAGCTGCCAGCATCCTTAGATCACCTCGACTTTGCCGCCAGCGGCCTCGATTTTCTGGGCAGCTGATTTGGTAAAGCCGTGGGCTCTGACAGTCAATGCTTTTTCAAGTTCACCATTGCCCAAAACGCGTACGCCGTCAAGGACATTCTTTAGAATGCCAGCCTCAACCAAGGCGACCGGATCAACTACTGCACCATTATCAAAACGGTTCAGCATGAAAACGTTAACTTCAGATAGTTGTTTAGCGAATTTGTTATAGAAGCCGCGTTTCGGTAACCTGAGGTACAACGGCTTTTGACCGCCCTCAAAACCGGGACGCGTGCCGCCGCCTGAACGAGCATTCTGACCTTTGTGACCTTTACCGGCAGTTTTGCCGAGGCCAGAGCCAAGTCCACGGCCCACGCGGGTGCGCGTTTGCTTTGAACCGACAGCAGGCGATAATTCGTGTATTTTCATCAGTAGCACCTCCTTGGACTAATCTTGGACTTCCACTGTGACCAGATGTTCCACTTTGCGGACCATGCCCTTGATTGCAGGAGTGTCTTCCTGAACAACGGAGCTATTTGTTTTACCTAGGCCTAGCGCCTTAACGGTAGCCCGCTGGTCTTCCGGACGGCCGATCAAGCTCCTGGTAAGTGTAATTTTGAGCTTTGCCATGACCTTTCCTCCTTAACCCAACAGTTCCTGAACGGTTTTGCCGCGAAGTTCGGCTACCTGTTCGGCGCGTTTGAGTTGCTCAAGTCCCTTAATAGTCGCGCGAACCGCGTTGTTAGCATTGGATGAGCCCAGAGACTTGGTCAGAATGTCATGGATTCCAGCGAGTTCCAGCACTGCACGGGCTGGGCCACCGGCAATGACGCCTGTACCTTCAGAAGCGGGCTTTAGCAGAACACGGCCTGAGCCGAATTCACCAATGATTTGATGCGGGATCGTCGTTTCAACAATGGGAACGTGGATGAGATTCTTTTTGGCATCTTCGACGCCTTTACGAATCGCTTCAGGAACTTCTCCAGCCTTGCCTAGTCCGGCGCCGACATAACCGTTACCGTCGCCGACAACGACTAGTGCGCTGAAGGAAAAGCGCCGACCGCCTTTAACAACCTTGGCGACCCTGTTTATATAGACAACTTTTTCTTTTAAATCCAACTTAGTATGGTCGATTCTGGCCATTGGTTTCCCTCCTTTTCCTAAAAGTCCAGTCCGGCTTCACGTGCAGCTGCAGCTAAAGCAGCCACTCGACCGTGATAAATATATCCGCCGCGATCAAACACAACTTTTTCAATACCTTTTTCAGCAGCACGCTTGGCAATTGCGGTGCCAACCGCTTTAGCTGCTTCGGTGTTGCCGCCGTTTACCAGCGATGCAGACACCTCTTTTTCCACAGTGCTGGCACTTACTAGTGTAACGCCAGTTTCATCATTAATGATTTGCGCGTAAATGTGGTGCAAGCTGCGGAAAACATTCAAACGAGGACGTTCTGTCGTGCCGTGTAAAGTTTTGCGAACCCGCAGATGACGCTGTTTACGCAATTCATTCTTATTTGCTTTACGAATCAAAGTATCCACTCCTTTCCGTTGAAATCATGATGCTAATCCCACGCGGCTACTTCTTGCCCTTGCCGCCAGCCTTACCGACTTTGCGACGAACAACTTCACCTTCGTACTTAACGCCTTTGCCTTTATACGGCTCAGGTTCACGATAACCACGAATTTTAGCGGCCAGCGCGCCGACTGCTTCTTTATCAATACCGGAAACGATGATTTTATTAGGAGCAGGGACATCAATTGTGAGCCCTTTGGGAGGTTCAACTTCAACCGGATGCGAGAAGCCCAAAGTCAGGTTGAGTTTTGTTCCCGATTTGGCAGCTCTGTAGCCAACGCCGGCAATTTCCAGAGTCTTGGTAAACCCTTGAGTCACGCCGACAACCATGTTATTAATGAGCGTACGGCTTAGGCCGTGCAGCGCTCTGTGATTTTTTTCTTCAGTTGGCCGCTTAACGTTCAACACGCCTCCATCCAGTTCCAAAATCATATCAGGATGGATGACTCGGCTGAGCTCGCCTTTAGGGCCTTTGACTGATACCAAATTACCGTCAATTGTAATTGTTACGCCTTGCGGCACGGTAATTGGCATCCTTCCTATTCTCGACATGTGCGCACCTCCTATTGCCTGATTCTTACCAGACGTATGCGATAACTTCGCCGCCCAAACCTTGCTTGCGGGCCTGCTTGTCACTCATAATCCCGTGGGATGTTGAGATAACGGCGATTCCCAAACCGCCCAACACTCTAGGCAGTTGGTCGTTTTTAGCGTATACCCTGAGGCCGGGTTTTGAGATCCGCTTTATGCCTGTGATTACTTTTTCACGATTCGGACCATATTTCAGGCTGACCCGGACGGTCCCCTGCTTAGCATCGCTGATTACTTCGTAATCCTTGATAAAGCCCTCTTCCTTGAGGATCTGAGTAACTGCCTGTTTCATTTTAGAAGCAGGGAACTCTACTTTATCGTGATAAACCGAATTAGCGTTGCGGATTCGAGTCAACATATCTGCAATCGGATCGGTCATTACCATGGATTGTAAACCTCCTTCCTGTTTTCGCGTACCACTTTCCGTGTCATTACCAACTTGCTTTGGTGACGCCCGGAATAGCGCCTTTATAGCTCAGTTCCCGGAAACAAATCCGGCACATTTCAAATTTGCGTAAATAACCGTGTGGACGGCCGCAAATCTTGCAGCGATTATATTTGCGCACACTGAATTTTGGCGCGCGGCTCCATTTTTCAATTAAAGCCTTCTTGGCCACGAAATTCCCTCCTTTTATGCGCTAAATGGCATTCCCATCAGCTTCAGCAGTTCCCGTGCTTCTTCGTCAGTTTTCGCGGTGGTAACAATAACGATATCCATACCACGAACCTTATCTACTTTGTCATATTCGATTTCCGGGAAGATAAGCTGCTCTTTAACTCCGAGGGTATAGTTACCACGACCATCAAAGGCACGCGGGCTAACGCCGCGGAAGTCACGCACGCGGGGTAGTGAGATGTTAAGCAGTTTATCAAGGAAATGAAACATCCGCTCGCCGCGCAGAGTAACTTTGGTTCCTATCGGCATGCCTTGACGAATCTTAAATGCGGCGATAGACTTTTTCGCCCGTGTCACAACCGGCTTTTGTCCAGCGATAGTGGTTAGATCACCAACAGCAGCGTCAAGCACCTTCGGATTGCCGACTGCCTCACCAACACCCATGTTGATGACGACCTTCTCGATTTTAGGGATTTGCATCACGTTTTTATAGCCAAACTTCTGCATCATAGCAGGGGCTACATCGGTCATAAATTTTTCTTTTAACCTGACCATAGCGACTTACCTCCTTTCCGCGCGCTTACTTATCTTTGTCTATAATTTCGCTGCAGTGTTTGCAACTGCGAGCCATGTTACCATTCGCTAGAGTGGTTTTCTTGATGCGGGTAGGCTTATCGCAAGCGGGGCAAACCAGCATTACTTTTGCTGAATGCATAGCTGCTTCTTTAACAATAATACCGCCCTGCGGCATCTTCTGCGACGGCTTGGTATGGCGTTTCACTTTGTTCACGCCTTCAACCACGATCTTGCTTTTTTTCGGCAATGCTTCAATGATCTTGCCTTTTTTGCCTTTATCTTTACCGGACAGCACCAGGACTGTGTCGCCTTTTTTAACGTGCATCTTTACGGCTTCGGACATACTAGACACCTCCCTTTATCGCGTTAACGGCCGCGATCCGCGCGGCCCGCTTCCTCAGAGCACCTCAGGCGCGAGCGAGATAATTTTCATGAAATCTTTCTCGCGAAGTTCTCTCGCTACTGGTCCGAAAATACGGGTTCCTTTCGGGCTCTTGTCTTCTTTTATAATAACTGCTGCATTTTCGTCAAAACGGATGTAGGAACCGTCTTGGCGGCGCAAGCCTTTGTGCGAACGAACCACTACCGCTTTTACGACGTCGCCTTTCTTGACAACGCCACCGGGTGATGCATCTTTTACAGAAGCGACGATGATATCGCCGATGTTCGCATAGCGGCGATAAGATCCGCCCATGACTCTGATGCACATGATTTGCTTAGCGCCAGTGTTGTCTGCGACAGCCAAAATCGTTTGCTGTTGAATCATCGTTTTCCCTCCTTTTCGCTATGATACGCTTGAGTCTCGTCTTATTTCGCTCTGTCGACGATCTCCACGACTCTCCAGCGCTTGTCTTTAGATAGGGGACGGGTTTCCATAATAGTAACAGTATCACCAGTATGGCTTTCGTTGTTTTCATCGTGCGCCTTGAACTTGGTAGTTTTCTTTACAGGTTTACTGTAAAGAGTATGCTGCACAAGACGTTCAACGGCGACAACTACCGTCTTATCCATTTTATCGCTAACGACTTTTCCAGTACGGACCTTACGTTCATTTCTTTCGGTCACCTTCGATGAGCCTCCTTCCACTTATCTTTGGCCGCCAATCAGGCGTGCTTTGCTTTTATTTCGCGTTCGCGCTGAATGGTTTTGATTCGGGCGATGGTTTTCTTAACTTCCGGAATCCGCTTAGGGTTTTCCAGTTGCCCGGTAGCCAGTTGGAAGCGCAGATTGAACAATTCATCCTTGAGAGCGGCAACTTTTTGGTCGAGCTCACCAGCGCTCATTTCGCGGATGTCTTTAGCTTTCATCGGCCACACCCACTTTCTCGTCAGCTTGTTCGCTCTTGGTCACAAACTTGGTTTTGATCGGCAGTTTGTGAGCGGCAAGGCGCATTGCTTCTTTGGCAACTTCTTCGGACACGCCGTCCATTTCAAACATAACGCGTCCTGGTTTTACTACTGCAACCCAGTACTCAGGCGATCCTTTACCGCTACCCATGCGAGTCTCGGCCGGTTTTGCCGTAATCGGTTTATCTGGGAAAATCTTAATCCAAACTTTACCGCCACGCTTAATAAAACGTGTCATCGCAATACGAGCGGCTTCGATCTGGCGATTAGTTATCCATGCCGGTTCCATAGCAACTAAGCCGAAGTCGCCATGAGTAACTGTATTGCCTCTTTGCGCTTTGCCAGTCATACGACCACGGAATTGCTTACGATGCTTTACTCTCTTTGGTATCAGCATTAGCCTTCGCTCCCTTCGGAAACGGCGGCGGCAACAGGCTTTTTGGCTTGGGGCAGAATCTCACCTTTATAGATCCAGACCTTAACGCCGATTACACCAAAAGTGGTGTGCGCTTCTGCCGTACCGTAATCAATGTCGGCGCGCAGTGTATGCAGCGGGATGCTGCCCTCACGATACGATTCTGTACGGGCAATTTCAGCGCCGCCCAAACGACCGCCTACCATAACTTTGATCCCTTTTGCTCCCATGCGCATAGTACGCATGACAGACTGTTTCATCGCGCGACGGAAAGCAATGCGTTTTTCCAATTGTGCAGCGATATTTTCAGCGACCAGAGTGGAATCAAGTTCCGCTTGTTTGATCTCCGCCACATTGACGTCAATTGTTTTTCCGGTCAGTTTTTTCAAGGTTTGCTTCAAGTCTTCAATTCCAGAACCACCGCGACCAATAACCATGCCCGGCTTGGCGGTATGAATAGTAACTTTAACGCGGTTGAGCGAACGCTCGATTTCAATACGGGACACACCTGCTGCATAAAGTTTCTTCTTAATCAGCTTGCGCATTTTAATGTCTTCATGCAAGTTTGAGGCATATTCTTTATCAGCATACCACTTAGCGTCCCAGGTCTTGATTATGCCGATCCTAAGCCCATGCGGGTTGACTTTTTGACCCACGTAGTTTCCCTCCTTCGCTAATTATCGTTCTTTGACGACTACCGTCACATGACTGCTGCGTTTCAGGATCTTGAACGCCTGTCCGCGGGAACGCGGGTGAATGCGTTTCAACGTCGGTCCCTGATCGACATACGCCGCAGAGACGTAAAGTTTATCTGCGTTCATATCATAATTATGCTCTGCGTTGGCTACGGCAGATTTTAATACTTTTTCAATGACGTCCGAACCAACTTTCGGAGTAAATTTCAGAATAGCAAACGCCTCGCCCACATTCTTGCCGCGAATCAGATCCATAACAATACGGACTTTACGAGGCGCGATGCGAATATGCTTGGCTATCGATTTAGCTTCTTTCGCTTCCATGGGTAGCCCCCCTCTCTTCGAAAATTCCGTTATGCCGTTGACTACCTGAGAGACGATGACCGTTCTGTATGGCCGTGTCCTCTATAGGTGCGTGTCGGAGCAAATTCGCCCAGCTTGTGACCAACCATATCTTCAGTGACATAGACAGGCACATGCTTGCGGCCATCGTGTACGGCAATAGTGTGTCCGACAAAGCCCGGCAGAATAGTGGAACTTCTCGACCAGGTCTTAATAACCTTCTTATCATTTTTTTCGTTCATTGCGTCAATTTTTTTCAAGAGACTTTCATGAACGTATGGTCCTTTTTTAATCGATCTGGACACCTAATAGGCCTCCCTTCTCACTCGCTTATTTACGGCGTTTGACAATCAGCTTGTCAGACGTAGTTCTCCTACGGGTCTTAGCACCCATTGCATGTTTGCCCCAAGGCGTAACCGGATGTTTGCGTCCGACAGGTGAACGGCCTTCGCCGCCGCCATGCGGATGATCAACCGGGTTCATTGCTACGCCGCGGTTAGCCGGGCGAATGCCGAGCCAACGAGAGCGACCGGCTTTACCGATGGTGATATTCTCATGTTCGAGATTGCCAACTTGACCAATCGTGGCTCTGCAAAGAACGTGCACTTTGCGGAGTTCACCGGAAGGCAGTCTGAGAAGTGCATGATCGCCTTCTTTAGCCATCAACTGAGCAGATGCCCCGGCTGAGCGAACCATTTGGCCGCCTTTGCCGATTTTCATCTCGATGTTATGCAACATGGTGCCAACTGGGATAAACTTCATCGGCAACGCGTTGCCAACCTTGATATCCGCAGCTTCGCCGCTCATGATCACATCGCCAACTTTTAGTCCGTTGGGCGCCAAAATATAACGTTTCTCGCCGTCTGTATAGTGCAGCAGAGCAATGCGAGCGGAACGGTTAGGATCATATTCAATAGAAGCAACCTTTGCTTGAACATTGTCCTTGTTCCGTTTGAAGTCAATAACTCGATACAATCTACGGTGGCCGCCGCCTTGATGTCTGACGGTAAGACGTCCTTGATTGTTACGTCCGGCATGTTTACTCAGCCGTTCGGTAAGAGAACGCTCTGGCCTGTCGGTCGTGATGTCGGCAAAATCTGAGACAGTCATGAACCGTCTGCCGGGAGCGTAAGGTTTAAATCCTTTTACTGGCATTATGGTACCCCTCCTTTTCCACTAAAATGAACTATACGCCTTCAAAAAACTCGATCCGCTGGCCTTCAGCCAGTTTCACGATAGCTTTCTTATAGTCCGGGCGCTTTCCTGCTGTCCGTCCCATGCGCTTGACTTTACCCATCACGCGAATGGTGCTGACCTCAAGGACTTTTACTTTGAATATTTGCTCGACCGCCTGCCGAACTTCTACTTTAGTTGCCTTAAGCGGCACGATAAAAGTATACTTGTTCTCTTGCATCATAGCGGTAGTTTTTTCGGTAATCAGCGGGCGAATCAGAACGTCACGCGGGTTCGTCATTACGCAAGCACCTCCTCGATCCGGGCAACCGCGTCCCGGGTGATCAGCAGTTTGTCGTGATGCAGGAGGTCGAAGACATTCAATCCGCTAGCCGCTAGGGCTTTAACACCCGGGATATTACGGGATGACTTCTCAACATTTTCGTCAGCTTCCCTGGTAATAAGCAACGCTTTGCGTTCTTCCAGGCCAAAGGTTTTCAGAAGCTCAACAACCTGCTTGGTTTTCGGTTGATCGTATTGAATACCTTCGAGAACAACCAATTCTCCGCTTTGAACTTTTGCCGACAAAGCGGACTTAATCGCCAGCCGGCGCGCTTTACGCGGCATTCTGAAAGAATAGCTGCGAGGGTGCGGTCCAAAAACGGTACCGCCGCCTACCCACAGGGGCGACCGGATGGTGCCGGCACGGGCTCTGCCTGTGCCTTTTTGTTTCCAAGGCTTTCTGCCGCCGCCACGGACCATGGCACGCGTTTTAGTGGCCGCATTGCCTTGACGCTGACTTGCCAATTGCATGACAAGTGCTTGGTGAACAACGGCTTCGTTGACTTCAATGCCAAAAACTGTATCATTTAATTCTATTTCACCAGTCTGCTGACCGGCGATATTATACACTGCTACTTTCGCCATATAGTGCATCCTCCTTTCCTACCCGTAGGCTATTTCCGAGGCTTAACCGTATCTCTGATAACAAGATGACTGCCTTTAGGTCCAGGGACCGCGCCTTTAATTAAAATCAGATTACGTTCTGTATCTACTTTAACTACTGTCAAACGTTGTACAGTTACTTTTTGGTTACCCATGCGACCAGGAAGTTTTTTGCCCTTGAACACTTTACCGCCGCCGCCGCTCATCCGAGGTCCCATCGAACCAGGTTCGCGGTGCGATTTAGAGCCGTGGGCCATCGGTCCACGTGCGAAATTGTGTCGTTTAATTGCGCCGGCAAATCCTTTGCCTTTAGCGACACCAATCACATCAATTAATTGGCCTTGTTCAAACACGTCGCAACCGATGGTTTGACCTACGCTATATTCTGGCGTAGTTGCTAGGCGGAATTCGCGAATGAACTTCACAGGCTTTATACCTGCTTTTGCGAAGTGGCCTTTCATCGGCTTGGTAACTTTTTTATCCTTAACAACACCGTAACCGAGTTGAACGGCATTATAGCCATCGGTTTCGACTGTTTTAGTCTGCAGCACAACGCTGGGGTTGGCTTCAACAACGGTCACAGGAATTAATTTTCCTTCCGGAGAGAAGAGTTGTGTCATACCCAGTTTCTTGCCCAGAATTCCTTTCGCCATTATTTCCACCTCCTCTACAGCTTGATCTCAATGTCAACACCGGCCGGCAGGTCGAGGCGCATTAGGGCGTCGACAGTTTTAGGAGTCGGCTCGATGATGTCAATGAGACGTTTATGAGTCCGCATTTCAAATTGTTCCCGTGAATCCTTATTCACGTGCGGGGAACGCAGAATAGTAAAGACATTTCTTTCCGTCGGAAGCGGAATAGGTCCGGACACCATTGCGCCGGTCCGCTTAGCGGTTTCAACGATTTTCACCGCGCTTTGGTCCAGTGCTTTATGGTCATACGCCTTTAGGCGTATACGAATTTTTTGCTGTTTGGCCATATCAGGTTCCTCCTTATCGTCCAGTTTCTAGAACGGACATTCTCTGCGGAAATCTCCCCGCGACGCGGGCAACCTTCCGCATCATCGCATTGGGGGAATGGCCCTGTCTGGCTGACCACTGCCAACCAGACAGGACACACTTACTGTTGGTTACTGAGAGATCGCGGTTACAACGCCAGCGCCGACGGTACGGCCGCCTTCACGAATCGCGAAACGCAAACCTTCTTCAATCGCGATCGGAGTGATCAGTTCGATTGACATTTGGATGTTATCGCCAGGCATAACCATTTCTACGCCTTCCGGAAGAGTGACAACGCCAGTTA
>NZ_LSGP01000007.1 GCF_001611555.1 Anaerosporomusa subterranea | reverse complement strand
AGCAGCAATGCTTCTGGGGTTGAGGACCGGCATAATTCGAGTCAGGTCTAGTCGAACTACCTGGAAAGGTAGGCCATAGCGCGTAAAAGCCGCGTAGGCGAAAGGCAGAGCTCGATGGCTGGAATCCAGAGTACCACGGGACACGAGAAACCCTGTGGGAAGCAGGGGGGACCACCCTCCAAGGCTAAATACTCGTTGGCGACCGATAGCGCATAGTACCGTGAGGGAAAGGTGAAAAGCACCCCGGGAGGGGAGTGAAAGAGAACCTGAAACCGTATGTCTACAAACAGTCAAAGACCGCAAGGTCGATGGCGTGCCTATTGAAGAATGAACCGGCGAGTTACAGGTACTAGCGAGGTTAAGTGGGAAACACGGAGCCGAAGCGAAAGCGAGTCTGAATAGGGCGTATAGTTAGTATTTGTAGACCCGAAACCGTAGTGATCTATCCATGGCCAGGGTGAAACGTAGGTAAAATTACGTGGAGGCCCGAACTCGTGAGCGTTGAAAAGCTTTGGGATGAGTTGTGGATAGGGGTGAAAAGCCAATCGAACACGGAGATAGCTGGTTCTCCCCGAAATAGCTTTAGGGCTAGCCTCAAGGCAAGACTATAGACGGTAGAGCTCTGATCGGGCTAGGGGCCCTTTGGGTTACCGAACCCAGTCAAACTGCGAATGACTATAGTTATCCTTGGGAGTCAGACTGCGAGTGCTAAGATCCGTAGTCAAGAGGGAAACAGCCCAGACCATCAGCTAAGGTCCCCAATGCCGTGCTAAGTGGCAAAGGATGTGGAACTTCACAAACAACCAGGATGTTGGCTTAGAAGCAGCCACCATTGAAAGAGTGCGTAATAGCTCACTGGTCGAGAGGTTCTGCGCCGAAGATGTCCGGGGCTCAAGCACGGAACCGAAGCTATGGCAAGTTCTAACGAACTTGGGTAGGGGAGCGTTCTTATTGGATTGAAGCGGTACCGTAAGGATCCGTGGACTGGTAAGAAGAGAGAATGCCGGTATGAGTAGCGAAAAGACAAGTGAGAATCTTGTCCACCGAAAGCCTAAGGTTTCCTGAGGAAGGCTCGTCCGCTCAGGGTAAGTCGGGACCTAAGCCGAGGCGTAGATGCGTAGGCGATGGACAACTGGTTGATATTCCAGTACCGCTTTAAGTCGTTTGAGTGATGGAGTGACACAGTAGGGTAGGCAATCGCGAGGATGGAAATTCGCGTCTAAGCTTGTAGGGTGTTGTGTAGGCAAATCCGCACAACTGGAACCTGAGAAGTGATGGGTAGCTGTCCGTGAGGACGGCGAACTTGTTGATCCCAGACTGTCAAGAAAAGCTTCTAGCGAGACAAGAGGCGCCCGTACCGCAAACCGACACAGGTAGGCGGGGAGAGAATCCTAAGGTGCGCGGGAAAACCCTCGTTAAGGAACTCGGCAAAATGTCCCCGTAACTTCGGGAAAAGGGGAGCCTGTCGGTGTGTAGGTCAGAAACGACCGAAGCATGGGCAGGTTGCAAAAAAGAGGCCCAAGCGACTGTTTACCACAAACACAGGTGCCTGCTAAAGCGAAAGCTGACGTATAGGTGCTGACACCTGCCCGGTGCCGGAAGGTTAAGGGGAGCGGTAAGGCGCAAGCCGAAGCTGTGAACTGAAGCCCCGGTAAACGGCGGCCGTAACTATAACGGTCCTAAGGTAGCGAAATTCCTTGTCGGGTAAGTTCCGACCCGCACGAAAGGTGTAACGACTTGGGCACTGTCTCAACGAGGGACCCGGTGAAATTGAAGTACCTGTGAAGATGCAGGTTACCCGCGACTGGACAGAAAGACCCCATGGAGCTTTACTGTAACCTGACATTGGATTCTGGTGAATGACGTACAGGATAGGTGGGAGACTGAGAAGCTGGGACGCAAGTCTCGGTGGAGTCACCCTTGGGATACCACCCTTCATTCACTGGAATTCTAACTGAAGTAGTAACGACACTCAGGACCGTGTCAGGCGGGCAGTTTGACTGGGGCGGTCGCCTCCGAAAGAGTAACGGAGGCGCCCAAAGGTTCCCTCAGCGCGGTTGGAAATCGCGCGCAGAGTGTAAAGGCAGAAGGGAGCTTGACTGCGAGACAGACAAGTCGAGCAGGGACGAAAGTCGGGCTTAGTGATCCGGTGGCGCCGAGTGGAAGGGCCATCGCTCAACGGATAAAAGCTACCCTGGGGATAACAGGCTTATCTCCCCCAAGAGTCCATATCGACGGGGAGGTTTGGCACCTCGATGTCGGCTCATCACATCCTGGGGCTGAAGTAGGTCCCAAGGGTTGGGCTGTTCGCCCATTAAAGTGGTACGTGAGCTGGGTTCAGAACGTCGTGAGACAGTTCGGTCCCTATCCATCGCGGGCGCAAGAGACTTGAAGGGAGCTGCTCCTAGTACGAGAGGACCGGAGTGGACGAACCGCTGGTGTACCAGTTATCCCGCCAGGGGTACAGCTGGGTAGCTACGTTCGGAACGGATAAACGCTGAAAGCATCTAAGCGTGAAACCGGCCTTAAGATGAGGTCTCTCATTCTAACGAAGTAAGACCCCTTGTAGATGACAAGGTTGATAGGCCAGGTGTGGAAGTCCTG